>DAORUA010000286.1:2676-5175 GCA_035432945.1 Vicinamibacteria bacterium
ATCCTGCTCACCGTGGCCCTTGAACTGCGTCGTCGCAAGGGCCGCTACGGCCTCGCGACCGCGTGCATCGGCGGCGGTCAGGGGATTGCGATGATCATCGAGAGCATTCACTAGTCAGGGCGGCGGGCGAAACCTTGAACAAAAGGGGCGAGTAAGAGAGAAGGACATGGCTGACAAGAAGACGATTGGAGTGGTGGGCTGCGGCCTCATGGGCTCGGGGATCGCGCAGGTGTGCGCGGAAGCCGGGCATGACGTCATCGTGCGCGAAGTCAACGACGCGGTGCTCGCGAAGGGTCTCGGTTCCATCGACAAGTTCCTCGGCAAGGCGGTCGAGAAGGCCAAGATGACGGCCGAGAAGAAGGCCGAAGTCATGGGCCGGCTCAAGGGCACCACCAAGCTCGAGGATCTCGCGTCCTGCGACATCGTCATCGAGGCGGTGGTCGAGAACATCGCCCTCAAGCACGAGACCTTCGGCGCGCTCAACAAGATCTGCGGCAAGGACACGATCTTCGCGTCCAACACCTCCTCGCTCTCCATCACCGAGATGGCCGCGGGCTCGGGCCGGGCCGATCGCTTCGTGGGTCTGCACTTCTTCAACCCCGTCCCGCTCATGAAGCTGGTCGAGGTCGTGCGGGGCACGCTCACCAGTCCCGAGGTCTTCGAGGCCATGTGCGCCTTCGGCACGGGCATCGGCAAGACCGTGGTCCGCGCCAGCGACAAGCCGGGGTTCATCGTGAACCGGCTGCTCGTCCCCTACATGGTCGACGCCATCCGCGCGCTCGAACAGGGTGTGGGTTCGGTCCAGGACATCGACGAAGCCATGAAGCTCGGCTGCGGCTACCCCATGGGCCCGTTCACGCTGCTCGACTTCGTGGGCATCGAAACCACCTACTACATCGCCAACATCATGTTCGACGAGTTCAAGGAGGCCCGCTACGCTCCGCCCACCCTGCTCAAGCGCATGGTGCAGGCCGGGATGTACGGCAAGAAGTCCGGCAAGGGCTTCTACGACTACTCGACCAACCCGCCCACCCCGACGAAGGGCCTGGTCTAGACCGCGATGGCCTACACCACCCTGCTGGTCGAGAAGAAGGATGACGGCATCGCCGTCATCACCGTCAACCGCCCGGACAAGCTGAATGCGCTGAACGCCCTGGTCATCGGTGAACTGGATGCGGCGGTGGCGGAACTCGACGCCGACGCCTCCGTCCGCGGTCTCATCGTCACCGGATCCGGCGAGAAGGCCTTCGTGGCCGGCGCCGATATCTCCGAACTCGCGAAGGCGACGCCCATCGAGGCCCGCGCCCTGGCCCTTCGCGGGCAGCGAGTGTTCGACCGGCTCGAGCGCTTCCGCGGCCCGGTGATCGCGGCGGTGAACGGCTTCGCCCTCGGCGGCGGCTGCGAACTGGCGCTTGCCTGTCACATCCGCATCGCCTCGGACAACGCCCGCCTGGGCACCCCCGAGGTGAAGCTTGGCCTGATCTGCGGCTATGGGGGGACGCAGCGCCTCCCACGCCTGGTCGGCCGCGGCCGGGCCCTCGAGATCCTGCTCTCCGGCGAGATGGTCGCGGCGGACGAGGCCCTCCGCATCGGCCTCGTGAACCGCGTGGTCGCCAAGGACGCGCTCATGAACGAGGCCATGGGCCTCATGAAGAAGATGCTCGCGAACGCGCCCCTCTCGCTCCAGTACACCATCGACTCGGTCAATGCCGGCCTCGACATGTCGTTCGAGGACGCGCAGGACCACGAGGCCACACTCTTCGGCGTGCTCTGTTCGACTGCCGACAAGACCGAGGGCACCAGCGCGTTCCTGGAGAAGCGCCCCGCGAAGTTCCAGGGCCGATGAAGACGCCGCCCCCGAGAGTGGCCGCGCCTGGAAGCGGCCGCGGTCTTCGTGTCCTGATCCTCCAGTCCGCCTTCAACGACTCCGTCGTGGCCGGGCTCTCCCTCGGCGCTCTCGAGTACACCGCCGAGGTGGGCGCATCCGCGGAGGTGCAGGTCGTCCCCGGCGCCTTCGAGCTTCCCCTGATCGCCCAGACCGCCGCCTTCACCGGCCGCTACGACGCCATCGTGGCCCTGGGCGCGGTGATCAAGGGCGAGACCGATCACTACGAACACATCGCGCGGGAGTCGGCCCGCGGGATCATGGAGGCCGGGCTCACCACCGGCGTGCCCGTCTCCTTCGGCGTTCTCACCGTCACGAAGCACGCCGACGCCGTCTCCAGGTCGAAGCCCGGTCGTCACAACAAGGGTCGGGAGGCGGCCGCCGCGGCCATCGATGCGGCCCTGCTGATCCAGAAACTCACCGCTACCCGGGCCTCCGTCCGGAGGAAGAAGTAGTGGGCCAACGCTCCAAGGCCCGGGTGTGCGCGATGCAGATGCTGTATCAGCGGGAATGGTCGGGCGAGACCCCCGCCCGTGTCATCGAGGACTTCTGGACGATGCGGAACGGCACGCCCGCGGTCCGGTCCATGGCTGCGCGCCTCTTCGTCGGAACGG
>DAORUA010000287.1:0-5170 GCA_035432945.1 Vicinamibacteria bacterium
TGGTCGAGACTGGTCTGGTCGCGAGAGAGCGGGAGCGGGAGTGCTTCTTCGAACTGGCGGAGCAGCTGGGCAAGTCGACCAGTCGGATCGAGCAGAAGCGGATCAAGACCGAACTCGCGCGGCTCACATTCGGTAGCTGATGCCTCCGGTTCAGTGGGCCAACCTGCCGGCCCCGCTTAGAGACCACCTGTTTGAACGACTCCGCGAGCGCAAGATCTCTGCGGCCGACCTCTACGCCTTGAGGCTCTGGCGGGAGTCCGAGCCGGAGGCGCCCGACGGCGACTGGTACAAGGATTTCGGATCCTTCAAGATCTGCGGACAGGGGCAGTACCCAAAGACGTTCCTGCTCAGAGGGCAGCCGGCCAAGGGTCGCGCGCTGTAGCCGGCGAGATCAGAGCGTCATGACTCTTCCCTGCGTTGTTGAAGCCAGGCACGACGGGCGATTCCGTATCCGCCTGGTCTTCGAGGACAAGACGACCAAGACTGTCGACTTTCGACCGTGGCTCAAAGGGCCTGTATTCGCCCCGCTCAGAGACGTGAAGTACTTCCAGCGGTTCTTTCTTGATGGCGGGACAGTCGCCTGGCCCAATGGCGCCGATATCGCGCCGGAAGCGCTTTATGACGCCGAGGATGTCGGCCTGGTCACTTCAAAGACGCGGACCGCGTCGGCGCGCAGAGTCGGGCGACTCGCCGCAGCTTCTCGCTGACGACCAGCGGACAGCGTGACCGCGGATGACGCGGTGAGTCTCGCGCGGTGCCAACCGCCGACGCGCCTGTGAGATTGCTTCGTCGCGGTACCAACGGATTGGCTCCTCGCAATGACGGCGGGTGCTTCTCCGGGCGTCGCCGTCAGGCTCGCATCAGGGTGGCGCCCCAGTTCATACCGGCTCCGAAGGCGACCATGAGGATGAGGTCGCCCTTCTTGACCTTGCCGGCTCGGGCGGCTTCGTCAAACAGGAGGGGGATGGTGGCGGCGGTGGTGTTGCCGTAGCGCTCGATGTTGTGGATGACTTTCTCGGGCGGGATGCCTAGCTGCTTCGCGCAGTACTCGTTGATGCGCATGTTGGCCTGGTGCATGAGGACGAGGGAGAGGTCGTTGACGGTGACGCCGTGGCGCTTCATCACCTCGGTCGAGACTTCGATCATCTTGGTGGTGGCCATCTTGAACACGGCGCGGCCGTCCATCACCGGGACGTTGTCGCCGCGCTGGCACTGCTCGGGGCTCGTGTAGGGGCGGAACTTGAAGCCGGTGCCGGGCACGTAGAGCTTGTCGAGATCCTTGCCGTCGCCGCACAGGATGGTCTCGACGATGCCTCGGTCCTCGCCTTCGTGGGCCTTCAGGACCACCGAGGCCGCGCCGTCGCCGAAGAGCACCAGCAGGTGGCGGAACTTCGAGTTCCACTCGAAATCCTCGGGAGAGATGGGGCCGGGGTCGCGGTCGTAGATCACGTCCCAGGTCTTGTCGGAGAAGGGCATGAATCCGGTGTGGACCTCGGCGGCCACCAGGAGCACGGTCTTCGCGAGGCCGGACCGGATGTGGGCATCGGCGAGCTGAAGGCCGTAGAGGAAGGCCGCGCACTGCTGGCGGATGTCGAAGCAGGGGATCTGCCTCAGGCCGAGGCGGGTCTGGTAGATGCCGGAGTTGCCGGGGAAGAAGTAGTCCGGGGTCATGGTGGCGGAGATGACGAGGTCGATCTCCTCGCGGGCGACCCCGCTGTTTTCGATCGCGCGCTCCGCGGAGGCGACACCGAGGTCCGAGGTGGAAGTGCCCGCGTCCACGTAGTAGCGCGTCTTCACCCCGCTCCGCTCCTGGATCCAGGCGTCGTTGGTCTCGATGATCTTCGAGAGCCGGTCGTTGGTGATCAGGTTCTTCCCGATCTCAGAACCGCTTCCGACAATGATGGCGCGTGGCATGGAAACGATTCTCCCGAAAGCGGTCAGGCGGTGGGGCCGTAGTAGCCGAGTTTGTACCGAAGGACGACGTTCTCGCGGCTCGGAACCCGAACCACGATGCGGCGATAGCGCCCGTCCTTCCTGAGGTTGGTCGGAACATAACCGAGGCTGTACTGGGTGCGCATCTCCTCCGCGATCCGGTCGTACACCGAATCGAGTTCCTGGAGCTGGGCGGGGAAGAAGGCCTGGCCGCCGGTGTCCCGGGCGAGCACGGAGAGAAGGTGGGTGGCCTGGGAGAACGCGGCGCGGCCCTTGTCGCCTTCGAAGTCGGTGGTGAGGCGGATGGAGTAGATGGAGATCTCGGCCTTGCGCGCGAGTTCGATGACCTGCTCGTCGGTGACGATGGACGCGGTGTTCTCGCCATCCGAGAGCAGGATGATGGCCTGACGCCTCGCCCCCGGACCGGACTGCTTCTCCTTCTGCAGCTCCCGGATGGAGATGTAGAAGGCGTTGTGCAGCGCGGTCGCGCCCTGGGGCTGGAGACGGTCGATGCCCGCGTTCAGCGCTTCCTTGTCGTTGGTGAAGTCCTGCAGGACGTCGATGCGGTTGTTGAAGGAAACCACGCGCGCGCGGTCGGCCGGGACCAGAGTGGCCACGAAGCGTTTGGCCGCGGTCTTGGCGGGCAGGACCTTGTCTTCCATGGAAGCCGAGGCATCCATGAGCAGGACCACGGAGAGGGGCAGCCGGTCCTTGTTGAAGAGGGCCAGTTCCTGCTTCACCCCGTCCTCGAAGACGGAGAAGGCGTCGCGGTCGAGACCCGCGATCAGGCGTCCCTGGGAGTCGGTGACGGTGACGGTGAGGTTGATGATCTCAATCCCGGTGCCGAAGGTGAGGGGCGGCTGGGTCTGGGTTTGAGAGAAGGCGAGTGCGGCGCCGACAACACACGTGAACGCGACGGAAAACAAAAGGCCGGTACGAAATCGAAATATCAAGGCGAGGAAGTCTCTTTTTGGGGCGCGGACAATCGGACCTTCACCGAAGGACGCGCCACCTGGAGCGCGATCTTCGCGGGCTTCTTGCCGCTGAAATGAAAAGCGAGACGATACGTCGATCGAAGGTCCGCCGCTACTCTCATCAGGGCGGGGCTCGCGGCCATCACGGTCAGGGGACGTTCGAGGCGGCCCCCGGTGCGGTCGGTGAGGGAGGCGAAGACGTAGTCGTATTCCTCCGGGGAGACCTCTCCGCCCGCGGTCGCGTCTCCGCGCTCGGCGATCACCACCCCCGTCACCTCCACCCCGGTCTTGAGGACGCGGTCCACCACACCCTGGCGCTCGGTGCTCGAGAAGCCCGCGCCCTGGGCGGAGAGGAAGACCAGGACATAGCGCTCGCCTTCCTTCTTCTTGAGGTCGTCCGCGGCCTCGATGAGGGCGTCAAGGACGGTGTTGCCGCCCATGGACGCGGTGCGGCTCAACGTCCGCGAAACCTGCTGGGCCGAGCCCTCCTCGGAGACATCGAGGTCGTCGATGACCCTGGTCGGCCGGTCGCCCGTGGTCCACACGGAGAGGCGCGTGTTCGAGGGGAGGGAGGCCACGAAGGCCTTCGCGGCCTCGTTGAACTGGAGACGAAAGGCGTTTTGAAGGGGCTGGGAGGAGTCGACGAGCAGGGCCACCCGCGTCGGCCGCTCGTCCTTCTCGAACCGGGTGAGGGGAACGGTGGCGCCGCCCACGGTGAGCGAGACATCGGAGGTCTCGAGGTCGCGGAGAGGCGCACCCTTCGCATCGGAAACCACGGCGCGCAGGGAATAGACGTCCACCGCGGGTTGCGCGGGTTGCTGAAGGGCGAGCACGGCCAGGAGCCAGGGGATCACACCGAATCTTCTATCATGCGCTGCTTGGAACCTTGGAGTGGTTCGAGCGCTCTTGATAGCCCTACCTAAAACCGCCGTGGTCGTCACCGTGAGCGATTCCACGCATCTTGGGAAACGGGAGGACCTCTCCGGCCCGGAGGCGCGGACGTTCCTCGAGAAGCTGGGGCTCGACGTCGACGGGCCGCTCGTGGTCCCCGACGAGGCGGACCGGATCGAAGAGATCCTCCTCTTCTCGACCGCGCGGGCGGACCTGGTGGTCACCACCGGGGGGACCGGGCTCGGGCCAAGGGACGTCACCCCCGAAGCCACCCGAAGGGTCATCGACCGGGAGGCGCCCGGGCTCGCCGAGTTGATCCGGCTTCGGGGCCTCGAGAAGACGGCCTTCGCGTCCCTCTCGCGGGGGGTGTGCGGGGTCCGGGGGCGGAGCCTGATCGTGAACCTGCCCGGGTCGCCCAAAGGGGTCCGGGAGGGGCTCGAGGCCCTCTCTCCCATCCTGCTCCACGCCCTCGATCTGGTGGCCGGGAACACCGAACACGCGACCGCGACCTCGAGGGTCTGACGCGGTTGTCGCGGGTCCGGGGCTCTGGTAGTCTCCTTCCCGACGGGTGCCTCGCGGGATCCGTCTCCATGCGTCCAAGCCGCTCGTCCAGGGCGAGAAGGGGGCCACTGTTCCCGAGCGAAACACCCAGTCTGGCGATTTCGCGAAGGTTCTTCGTGAAGCCGCTCCCTATCTCGGTCTGGGCACGGCGCTTGCCACGACAGTCGGGCTGCTCATCGCCCTCGGTTTCTGGCTCGATGGATGGATGGGGACAAGGCCCGTGCTCGCCCTCGTTTTCGGCCTGCTGGGCGTCGTTTTGGCCCTCGTCCAGTTCGTGAGGACGGCTTCGACCCTCAACCAGCGCAAACCCTGATCTCCAAGACCCGATTCCACCCTTCAAAGCCTTGATTTCCTCGCTTCAACTGGCGCTCGGCATGACCCTCTTCTCCGCGGCGGGCTGCCTGATCGTGGCTCTTCTCACCTCGGATCGGGGGGCAGAGACCGCGGTGCTCGTTGCGGCGCTCATCGCCACCTTGAACGGGGTGGGCGCGCTGCTCCTCACCCACCTCGGATCGAAGCGCGGCTCGATGAAGGCGTTCTTCGGCGCGATCTTCGGGGGCATGGCGCTCCGGATGGGCACGACGCTCGCCGGGCTCCTCATCGGGGTCAAGGTTCTCCTGCTGCCGGCTCTTCCCTTCGCCGCGGCGCTTCTGACCTTCACCGGCGTCTTCACGGCCGCCGAAGTGACGCTGTGGTCTCGTCAGAACTTCTCCCCGCGGGTTCAGCCTTCATGATGCTCTCTGCTTTTCTCCTGACCCTCGCCCTCGCCCAGGCGCCTCACCAGGAGCCGGCGGCTCCGGCGACGCCCGCGG
>DAORUA010000288.1:0-5167 GCA_035432945.1 Vicinamibacteria bacterium
AATCGTGGAGACCGCACAGGGATTTCGCGGCCTGGCTCATGGCCGGGAGGTCGAGCGGGTCCCTCACCCACCAGACCACCGGCTTGTCGAAGGCGCTGCGCCTTCGCGAGATCCGGTAGAGGTAGGTGCGCGCGGTCGCGGAATGGCGGGCGTGAAAGCCTTCAGGGGCCAGTTCGACCTTGAGCAGATTGATGTCGCCCGGGAGTTCGTCGTTGACCGACCGCATGAACTCGTCCGGCTCGACCTGCTTCGCGAGGTCGATGTGCGCGACCTGGTGGATCGCGTGCACGCCCGCGTCGGTCCGGCCCGAGCCGTAGACCTCGATCACGCGCTGGCCGGTGGCGCGATGGATGGCCTCCATGATCTCGCCCGCGACCGTGCGCGCGTTGGTCTGGAACTGCCAGCCGCTGTATCGCGTGCCGAGGTATTCAAGGTCGACCCGATAGCGGAACCCGTGGCGCGGACCGGACGGCCGGGCATGCTCCCCCCGCTCCGGGTACCGCGGCCGTTCCGGCGCCCGGCTCGCGGCCTGGGGCGGCTTCGGCCAGCGCGGCACGTGAACCTTCGGGCGGGCGGGGCCCGAGGCGTCGTCGGAGTCGTCGGTCATGGGCGGTCGCGGTGGAGTCTACGTGCAACCCCCGGCCGAGTTTCGTCAGGGACCTTATATGCTCGCCCGTCCTCCTGATGAACCGTCGCGACATCGCCATCCTCGCCCTGTGTTGCGCCCTCCTGGGCGTGGCCGTGTTCCGGATCCTGTCGCCGGCGGAGGGAGCGACGCGACGGATCTCGGTGGAAGCGGTCGACATCCGGAGCGCGCCGATCAAGAGCGGCGAGTCCCTGGTGCAGGAATCGTCGTGGACGCCTCCCGACGATGTCTTCATCGTGGGCTGGGCCCCCGACCTCGGCGCGCCCAGCGCCCTGCCCGAGCTCTACCTGCGCGCCGGCGAAACCACCATCTTCCTGGCTCCGCGAGCCTCCCTGGAGGGCCTCAAGCCCGCCTTCCTCCCGTCGGGGACCGGATTCCTCCTGCGCAAGGGCGAGACCGTGAAGCTGCGGCTCCAGATCAACAATTCCGGACCGGACGGAGAGAGCCGCGGGGCGCGCGCCCTCATCTATTTCCATCCGGTCGCGTGGCGCTGACTCGGTTGACCAACCCGCAAATGGACGTCAATCTCTACCGCGCGGTGGCCGCGGATGCCGCACTCGTCGCCGGAGCCATCCAGAGGGAGCGGCTCGGAACCGACATCGGAGTCGAGAACAAGGGCGCGCTCGATCTCGTGACCGAAGTGGATCGCGCCTGCGAGGTGGCGATCCTGGCCCGGCTGCGGCGATCCTTCCCGACCCACGATTTCGTGGCCGAAGAAAGCGCGCCTTCGCTTTCCGGGTCCGAGCACGTCTGGTACATCGACCCGCTCGACGGCACCACCAACTACGCTCACACCTATCCCTTCTTCTGCACGTCGATCGCCCTCACCCGGAAGGGGACGGTGATCGCGAGCGCGGTGTACGACCCGGTCAAGGACGAGCTCTTCACCGCGGCCCGCGGGCGGGGCGCCACCTGCAACGGCCTGCCCCTGAAGGTCTCTCCGTCGCGGGAGATCCTGCGCTCGGTTTTCCTCACTGGCTTCCCCTACGACCTGCGCGACGACGTCCCTCATACCCTGCGCCTCTTCGAGAAGTTCCTCCACCATGCGCGCGCCCTGAGGCGGGACGGTGCCGCCGCTCTCGACCTCGCGTATCTCGCCGCCGGCCGTATCGACGGCTATTTCGAGGAGCGCCTGAAGCCGTGGGACGTCCTCGCCGGGTCCCTGCTGGTCGAGGAGGCGGGAGGACGCGTGTCCCGATTCGACGGCTCGCCCATCGGCGTGTCTGCCGACGAGGTGATCGCGTCGAACGGCTTCCTCCACGAGGCCATGCTCCGCGTCCTCGCAGAACCCCCGCCGACGCGGTAGCCTCGCTCTCGCCGGCCAGAGTGGCGAAATTGGCAGACGCAGGAGACTTAAAATCTCTCGACCGAAAGGTCATCCGGGTTCGATTCCCGGCTCTGGCACCACCGCGCTAACGCAAAGGAACGAAGAAACCCCCAGCATGGCCGACACCGACGACCTTCCCGGAGAGGCTTCGGCGCCCGAGCCCCGCTTCGTGGCCCTCAAGGAGGGCGCGTTGATCCTTGGCCTGCAGTTCCTTCTGCTCGCCTTCCGACTCGGAGAGATTCCCCTGCTCGGCCCGGACGAGCCGCGGTATGCGCGGGTCGCGGTCGAAATGGCGCGCGCGAACGAGTTCGTCACCCCCACCCTCGCGGGCGAGCCCTGGCTCGAGAAGCCACCGCTCTACTACTGGCTCGCCGGACTCGGCTTCCGGCTGTTCGGCGAGAACGAGAAGGCCGCGCGCTGGCCCGCGGCGCTCGCGGCCCTCCTGATGACCGGCTTCACCGGCCTCGTGGGCGCGAGGCTCTTCGGTCGCAGTTGCGGCCGCCTCGCCATGATCGTGGCCGCGACGTCCCCCCTCCTGTTCGCCTACGGCCGGGCCGCCACCATGGATGTCCTGGTGGCCGCGTTCATCACCGGGGCGAGCGGGCTCTTCATCCTGTCGAACCTCGGCATCGCGGGTCCCTCCGCGGCGCCCGCGGCCTGGGGGCTCATGGCGATCGCCGTCCTGGCCAAGGGGCCGATCGGAATCCTCATTCCCCTGGGTGTCGCGGCGCTTTCGGGCCTGGCGGTCGGGCGACTCAACCTGTCCCGCCTGCTTTCGCCCCTTGGAATCGTCCTCGCTCTCGCCATCGCCGGCCCCTGGTTCGCCGCGATCTACCTCGACCAGGGTTTTCATTTCATCGAGGTCTTCATCCTCAACCACAATCTCGAACGCTTCACGAGCACGATCCACAACCATCCCGGGCCCATCTACTACTACCTCCCCGTCCTCCTCCTCGGCGTCTTCCCCTGGTCCGGACTGCTAGCACCCGCCATCGCCGGCCTGGGCGCGGTGGAGCGAAGGCCCTTGCTCGCAATCCTCGCGTGGATCCTGGTTCCGTTCGCGCTCTTCTCGCTCGCGGGCTCCAAACTGCCGGGCTACATCCTGCCCTGCCTGCCTCCGTTCGCCATCGTCATCGCCTTGTCCGCGCGCGTCCTCCAATCTCCCGAGCACCGCGGAGCGGTGAGAACCGCCGGCCTTTTCGGACTCGTCATCTCGGCGGCCGTGGCCGCCCTCGCCATACGCGGGATGCGGCAGGGCGAGCCCTGGGGGCGAAGCGCACTCACCCCCGCGCTGTGGCTGCTCGCCACCACCTTCATGGCCTCGCGCGCGCTGGATCGGGCCCGGCACGAGGGTCTTCGGATCCTGGCTATCGGCGCGTCCGGGTTTCTGCTGCTCCTGACCCTCGTGGCGCCTCCGGTTCTCGAGGCCATGGAGTCGGGGCGCAGACTTTTCCTGCCCGCCCAGGGTCGAGAGGTCCTGGTGGTGGGCGCGTGGCGCACGGCGTGGATGTCCGGCTATTTCTACAACAACGGCCGGGTCCGGGAGATGCCTTCTCTCTCCGCGGCGCTCGACCTCGTGAGCGGCCAGCCGCGGCTCATGCTGTTCGGCCCGTCGGAGTGGCGCGAGGCCAAGAGCCGGGAGGGGTACGCCGCGCTGGAACTCGCCCAGGGGCCTCGCGGCAACGTGCTCGCACGCATCTCAACCCGCTCAAGCCATTGATTTTCCCTAGTTTTCTTGAGGCCTTAGCCAACACCTCAAGTGAAACTTGAGGAAAATGAGACTAACCCTTGACTAAAGAAACAAGCCTCTGATACCCTCATGGCCCCGGGACTGCCAGAGTGGGGTTCCATGGGTTTTATTCAGGAGCGAGGTTCTCCAAATGACCACACGCAAGATCTTCACGAGTTCACTGGCGTTTGCCGGCCTTTCCCTGGCAACACTCGTGGTCGCCCAGACCGACAAGCCGGCCCCCGAGCCCGCGAAGGTCGGCCCGTTCGAAGTGGCGCCGCACTGGTCTCCCTACGACTATCCCAAGTCGATCGGAGAAGGGAAGGCCTACCACATCGTGGTCAAGGGCGACACCCTCTGGGACATCTCCGGCAGGTATCTCGGCAATCCGTACCTGTGGCCGCAGATCTGGGAGGCGAACGCCTACGTGAAGAAGGCGCGCCTGATCTACCCCGGCGACCCGATCTTCCTCCCCTCGGTCCAGATGGCGGCCGCTCCGACCGCGGGCGCCGATGTCGCCGAGGGGGCCACCGCCGCCAAGGCCGTCGAGCCCCTGGGAACGCCGGAATGGCTGGACATGGACGCCCTCATCAACGTGGCCTCCGCCGACACCGTCCGCTACGCGGGCTATATCTCGGCCTCCATCGAGGATGAGAGCATCAAGGTCAAGAGCCTCGAGCTGGAGAACGGGACGGAAATCGAGAGAATGACCGCGGGCACCCGCGAGTACCTCTACCTCGACCGCGGCGCCAGCTCCGGCCTGAAGGCGGGCGACCTGTACGTGATCAACCGCCGGGCTCGAGAGATCAAGCATCCCATCACCGGCAAGAAGGTCGGCTACCGGATCGACACCACGGGCGTCGCCCGCATCGTCCTGGTGGCCGAAGGCAGCTCCCGCGCCGTGGTCGAGTCCTCCGGGCGCGACATCCGGCCCGGCGACTACCTGCGTCCGTTCACCGAGGTCGAATCTCCCCTGGTGAAGCGCCGGGTGGTGGTGGAAGGCGGCGATCTCTCCATGGAAGGCGCGCGCTCGACCGGATACGTGGTTGACATCGACGACGATGGCATCGCCGCGGCCAACGGCATCACCGTGGGCGTCGACGTGGGCGCGGGAGCCGGTCTCTCGGTGGGCAAGGTCATCACCGTGTTCCGCCAGGGCGACAAGAACGACCCCGTCACGAAGCGGCCCATGGGCGCCGCGGTGATCGTGGCGGTCCGCGAGAACTTCTCGGTGGCCCGGATGATCTATACGCGCGAGGAAGTAAACGTCGGCGACCGGGTCATCGTTCAGCCCTAGTTCGCTGAGCCTCGGATCGAGAGCGAAAGGAGCGGGGTAACCCGCTCCTTTTTCTTTTCGGCGAATCCTACGGTTTCGAGCCGACGGAGAACCGGCGGAAGTAGTCGAAGCCCGAGTAGAGGGTGAGGCCGAGGGCCACGAAGAGCGAAGGCGCTCTCAGGATCTCGA
>DAORUA010000289.1:0-5148 GCA_035432945.1 Vicinamibacteria bacterium
GTTGCGCTTCGATCTCCTGGTCGCTTCCGCGGGCGATGGTGTGATTGCCGGGGATGACGGACACGCGATAGGGCGTGGCCGTGCGCCCGGAGTGTGAAAACGGATCGAACAGATAGGGGAACGCCTGCTTCATGAAGGCGGGCGCCAGGGCGAAAAACCCGGCCGCGGCCACCGCGGCGGCGCTGAGCGCGATGGCGGCGCGCCGGATCTCCGCTCGCTCGACCTCGCGCGGGAGGTCGAAGGCTTCGAGCCGGCCGACCACGTCGTCCACGAGGCGGTTCTGCAGGGCGAGCGACGATCGATCTGCTTCGGCGACCGGCGCCGCCGCTTCCACCGCGCTGCGGAGAGCCGCGTCGAGAGAGGGCTCGTGCTCCTCGATGTACCTCGCAATCGCGGCGTCGGAGGCCCGGCGCCGCCCGCGCCACAAGGGCGCGATCACGAAACGCACGGCCAGGAACGCGGCCCACAGATAGAGGAGACCCCGAATCGAAGACACCGCGGTCCGCGAATACCGAAAGGCCTCCAGGCCAAAAGCGGAGGCGGCGACACCCACCACCAGTCCCACGGCCAGAATGGCGAGCCCGCGGAACAGTATCCGGAGGGCGTAGCGCGCGCGCACACGACGAAGCGCGTGACCCAGCCTAGGGTCGCGGTCGAGCGCGCCGGGAGCGAACATCACCATGCAGGCGGGAACCAATGTATCAAGAGGCCGTCTTTTGTCCCCGGGCGGCCCCGAGGAGACTCTCCAGCGCCATGAGCAGGATCACGGCTAGAAGGGAGGCACGCCACCAGCTCTGCCGCGCGCCATCCTCCAGAGGGGTGGCCGAGCGCGCGGGCCCTTCCGCCGGGCCGGTGGGGCGCAACGCCGCCTCCAGTTCCTCCAGGTCCAGCGAGGTCAGGTCCGACTCGGAGGTGTCGATGTTCACCGCGATCGCCCTCGGCGGCGCCGAACCCCGTGAGGCCTCGTAAAAGCCGGCTTCGTCCAGCTCGAGACCCAGGACACTTGCCTCGAGGGTCTGCCTCCGGCCGGATGGCGAAATCACGGTCGCGGGCCGGCCCGCGGGAGCGGCATCTCGACCGTCTCCAAGATCGAAGGCGCCGCCCACGCGGTGATACAGCGGCGCATCCTGGTGGGCGGAGGCGTACCTCGCCAGCTCGTGAACGAGCGGGAGGAAGAGCGGCTGAACCGGGAGGTCGCTCATGAGTCCGTCGAGGGGTGAGGCGAACGCGAGCACCCGGCCCGAACCGACCGACGCTTCAAGCAGCGCCTCGCGTCCGTCGTCGAAGCGGGCGAGAACCTTCAGGCTCCCGTCCTTCAGATCCGCCTCCGCCTTGAAGCGACGGTACTGAAGGAAGCGCGCCCTCGAAAAGTCGAACCCGCGGGCCTGCTTGAAGACGAAGAGCGCCGGGTGGTCCAGGTCAACGAACCCCAGCGACGCTCCGCGATCCGCGAGGCGGCTGACGTTCTCGCCCCAGCTTCCGGGGAGGAGCGCCGCGGCGTCCCCGCGAAGCCCGGCCGGGGGACTGGTCGCGAGAAGGCCCCCGCCCTCGCGCACGAAGCGCGCGAGGGCCGACGACGCGGCGGCTCCGAGGGCTCCTTGCGGCAGGTCGCCGAGAACGACGAGGGACCGGCCCGCCAGGTCGGACGCGACCAGAGACGTGCGACGGAGGACGTCGAACGCCGGCTGGTCGCCGATCTCGAGCGCGCGCGCCACATAGGGAGACGAGTCGACCAGCAGCACGCGCAGTTCACCGCCGGCCCCGAGGAGAAACGCGAAGGAGTCGTCGGCCGCGAGGGCGTCGGGCTGCAGGAGGATCCGGCCCTTCGAAACGCCGGCGGGCAGAGGAGCGCGGCCGAAAGTCACGTTCACGGCGCCGCTCGCGGGAAGGGCGACCGTCTTCGTTTCCACCGATCGGCCCGCGACCTCGAGGGTGACCTTGATCGCTCGCGGTTCGGGGCCCTGATGGACGAGCCTCGCGGTGACAATGGCCAGGCTTCGTTCGGCCTCCTTGAGGCTCTCCACCGTGACCTCGGCCACCGTCGCGTTCTCGGGCGTCTTATCCGCCACCGATCGCACCGCGACCGTGACGCCCCCGGGAAGCCCCGCGTCCGCGGCTCCGGCGAGAGCGCGGGCCTGGCCGTCGGTGATCAACACCACCTCGCGCCGGGTCGTCTTCGAGGCGCTCAGCCACTCGCCCGCGAGCTGCAGCGCGGGGGCGTAACGGGTCGAGTGCGCGCCGGGGCCCGCGCGCCGAAGCGCGAGGAGCGCCTTGTCGTGATCGCTCGAGGGAGGAACCACGCCTTGAACCTCGTCGGAGAACAGGAGAAGGCCCACGGAATCGGACGGCTTCAACTCCCGAATGGCTCGCTCGGCCTCGGCCATCGCCCGCGGGAATACCCCCTGGTACTGCATGCTGGCGGAGACATCGAGGGCGATGACCCGGGCGAGAGGTCCGGCCAGGGCGCCGTCCGCTCCAGCCTTTACCGGGAAGAACGGCCGCGCGAAGGCAAGGCAGAGCAGGACCAGGGCGAGGGAGCGGGCCGCGAAGAGCACGAGATTCTGGAGGGTCCGCCGCCGGAAGGACTTGTGGGGAATCCGGCGCACGAACATCAGGGACGGGAAAGGCTGTGAGGTTCGCCGCTCGCGCATCCGGAGGTGAACGAGGATGGGAATCGCCACCGCGAGGAGCCCGGCCAGGAACGCGGGCGAGAGGAAGGAGGGCATCGGCTGTTCTCGGGGCTCTTCAGGGCCGGGCCGCGCCGCCGCGGTCTCTCAGGAAGTGGCGGAGGGCGATCTCCAGGGGTGTGGAGGTTTCCATGAGGACGTGCTGCACGCGGTCGCGCCCGAGCTTCTCCCTCAGTGCCGCGATGTGCTTCTCGACGAGCGCCTGGTACTCGGCGCGGATCTTCACCGGATCCGCAGGCACGAGCTCGCCGGTTTCGAGGTCTTCGAAGGTGGAGACATCCTCGAACGGAAACGTGCGCTCCGCGGGATCGAGGATGTGCAGGACCACGACCTCCGAGCCCCGGTACTGCAGCGCGCGAATGGCCTCCACCGCACTTTCGGGATCTTCGTAGAGGTCGGAGAGCAGCACGACGACACCCGTGCGCCGCGACGCCTCCGCGGCGCGGCCGAGCGGGGGAGCGAGAGGTCCCGCGCCAGCCGCCTCGGGGATCGCGTCGAGCGCGCGCAGGATGGCCTCGAGCCGGCCGCCCCGCGGCGGGATGAATTCGCGGATCTCCGAGTCGAACATCATGAGCCCGACCCGGTCCTTCTGGGAACTCGCGAGGTAGGCGAGGCACGCGGCGAGCCCGCGGGCGTAGTCGAGCTTGGTGACGGCGGCGGAGCCGAAACGCATGGACCTCGAGATGTCCAGGGCGATCAGGAAGCTCGCGTTGGAGTCCGCCTCGAACTGCTTGACGAAATAGCGGTCGGTCCGCGCGAACAGGCGCCAGTCGATCCTCCGGATGTCGTCGCCCAGGCTGTAGGGGCGGTGCTCGGCGAAGTCCACCGACGTGCCGCGGTGCCGCGACTTGTGCTGCCCGGCCACGAAACCGTCGACCACGCGGCGCGCCACGAAGCTCAGGTCCTTCACCTGGAGAACCAGGGCGGGGTCGAGGAGGGGGCGGGCCTGCATGGCGTGGTCCCCTCAGCGCAGGTTGGATGGCGGGGGAGTCACGCGCTCGAGGACCCGGTCCACGATGGTGTCGGTGGTGATGCGGCCAGACTCGGCCGCGAAGGTGCGGAGGAGGCGATGACGAAGCACGGGCTTCGCCAGGGCGCGGATGTCGTCGAAGCCGACGTGAGCGTGCCCGTGCATCAGCGCGCGCGCCTTTCCGCCGAGGACGAGATACTGGGCCGCCCGCACCGAGGCGCCGTACTCCACCCAGTTCTTCACGAAGTCGAGCGCGGACGCCTCCCCCGGGCGGGTCATGCGGACCAGGCGGACCGCGTAGCGGATCACGTCGTCGGCCACCGGAACCCTCCGCACCAGCTTCTGGAACTGCACGATGTCCGCGGCCCCGAGGGTCGGAGTGAAGCTCACGGTGTCGATGACGGTGGTCCGGCGAATGACTTCCATCTCCTGGTCCTCGGGAAGATGGTCGATGACGATGTCGAACATGAAACGGTCGAGCTGGGCCTCGGGCAGGGGATACGTCCCCTCGAGTTCGATCGGGTTCTGGGTGGCGAAGACGAAGAAGGGCGGGGCGAGGGTGAAGGTCTTGCCCTGGACCGTCACCCGCCGCTCCTGCATCGCCTCCAGCAGCGCCGCCTGGGTCTTGGGCGGGGTGCGATTGATCTCGTCGGCGAGGACCACGTTCGCGAAAACCGGCCCGGGAGCGAAGACCAGCGAGCGCCGGCCCTCGGCGTCCTCCTGGATGATGTCCGTGCCCGTGATGTCCGACGGCATGAGGTCGGGCGTGAACTGGATCCTCGAGAACTTCAGATCGAGGGTCTGGGCCATGGTGTGGACGATCAGGGTCTTGGCGAGTCCCGGCACGCCGGTGATGATGCTGTTGCCGCCCACGAGCAGGGTCAGCAGGACCTGGTCGAGCGCCTCCTCCTGGCCGACGATCCGCCGGGCCAGTTCGGTGCGCACATGCCCGAGGCCCGAGCGGAGCTTCCCGGCCAGAGCGACGTCGTCGTTGCCTTCAATCTCTGCGGTCATTCGTCTCCCATCACGGCTGGTCAATCGAGGAATCGGATCGTCCCGATTCTGCCAGAAGCACCAGTGTTGACCGGCTCCGTTACGATTGCGCGTGCAGTCCCGCATGAAATCTCTCCCGCGCTCCGCCTTCCTTCTCATCGCCGCCCTTGGCCTGGCGCACCCGGCTTCCGCCCATCCCGTGCCCTTCAGCTACCTCGACCTGCATCTGCGGGGGAGCGCGATCGAAGGCACCCTGGTGGCCCACATCGCGGACCTGGCGCACGACCTGAAGATCGAACCGGCGGAGCGCCTGCTCGATCCCTCCGTCGCGTCGACGCACTCCCGCACGATGGGGGAGATGCTCTCTCGCCGGCTCGTGATCAGCGGCGACGATCACCCGCTGGCGCTCGAGTTTGCGGAGGCCGAGGTGGCCGCGGACCGCCAGTCGCTGCGCTTCCGCTTCCGGGCCCGGGCCGCCGCGGCGCCGGGGAGGATCTC
>DAORUA010000290.1:0-3407 GCA_035432945.1 Vicinamibacteria bacterium
GAGGTGATCCAGTCGATCGCGGCCATCGATGACTCGGGCGATTCCAGGCCGGCGATGATCTCGCCGTTCGTGACCCACGGCTCGGTGATCGGACCCTTGCGACCCAGGGAGGCGCAGTATTCGACCGCCTCGAGATAGCGGTCGAGGCCGTATTCGCGGTCTTTGCCCGGGCAGGTTTCCTTGAACTTCTCGCGATCGAAGATCTCGAAGCAGAAGGAGACGCGGTTCAAGCCCATCTTGCGCAGCTCGTCGTAGCGCTTGAGGTCGTGGTGGGGCGGGGTTTGAATGCCGACCAGGAGCCCCACTTCCTTCTTGATCCGCCGGATGAAGGGCTCGAGGATGTCGAGGTACGTCTCGCCGGTGTAGTGGCCGGTGTTGAAGTCCACGTAGGTGATGCCGGACTCGCGCCGCGCCGCCCAGATCACCTCCATCACTTCGTCGAGCGACTTGTCGTCCGCGTCGTCGATCCCGAGGTTCAGGCCCACCGAGCAGAACTTGCAGTTCACCTTGGTCTTCTCGACCCAGTACTCGCAGACCTTGGCCTGATAGATGCCGAGGTAGGTGCCCTGCAGGGTTCCGATGCGGGTCATGGGTTTGCCGGTTGCGGTCTTGCGTTCGTACCAGCCGGGCTTGGGGGCCAGTTCCACGTCGCACACGAACTGGTCGTCGAGGTGAAGGCGATAAGCGCCGCCCGACCGCTTCAGGATGTACGGCGATTCCTTCGCGAAGGCTTCGCTGACCGGCACATTGGTCCAGAGGCCTGAAGGCAGAAGCAGCTCGAGGCCGCTGCCGAGCCCCGCGCGCGTGCGGAGGATCTTGCGACCCCCGTCTTCCTCGACCAGGCACGAGTCGTCGAGCCGGATGCCCTTGCAGTAAAGGTCGAGTTTCAGCAGCGCGGGGTTCTTACGAACGTCGGTTTCCATTCAAACGCCTCCAAACGGTGCGCCGTGCGAGCGCCAATTTAAGAGCTTGCCAGCGATCCAAACGCCTTCTCAGGAGCCATTTGCATCATTCGCACACCCAATTATCGGCGGCCCGGGCGTTCAACCCTCATGACCGTCGTCATATGTCCCCCGCCGGAGGGGCCCGATACTGTTCGGGCCAGGTGCCCGCACCGTCGAAGCGGCTCCTTTCCTGGCTCCCGGAGGAACCATGAACCAGACGACATTCGCGCCCGTGACCCACCTCGGATCCGACCTTTCGCCCGCGGAGATCGCGGGACACGCCCTCGAAGCCTTCGACGGTCTGCGCCCCGGTGAAGCCGTCACCCTGGAGTTCAATCGGGCTCCGAAGGGCCTGCTCGCCCGGTTTCAGCAGGAGCGCAAGGGCCAGTTCGACTGGACCCCCACCCTCGAAGGCCCCGGGACCTGGCGGGTCGAGGTGTCGAGACGGGAGGCGGAGAGGGGCTCCTCACGAACCGTGAACGAGGCGCTGTCCTGGGACCACGACCGGTTGGACGATCTCGAATCCCGCGCGTTCAAGGCTCGCGAGCGAGGCGATTTCGCGGAGGCGAAAGCGCTCTACACCGTCTTCGCCTTCGGCCTGAGGCGCCATATCCGATTCGAGGAGGAGCTTCTCTTTCCGGCCTTCGAGGCGAAAGCCGGCTTCCCGACCGACATGGGCCCAACCGCGGTCATGCGGGACGAGCATCGTGAGATCCTCGCGGACCTTGATCGTATCGAGCAGGCGATCGGCGATGGCGCCGCCCCTCTCGATTCGCTTCGGCACGGGCTCCACCTGGTCCTTGGGAATCACAACCTGAAGGAAGAGCACGTCGTCTACCCCATGACGGATCAAGCCTTGGGCGAGCAGGATGGCGATGCCCTGGTCGCCCGGATCCAGGCGGTCTAGGAGACGCGGACGACTCAGCGCGCGAGGCCTTCCAGTTCGTCGCGGCTCGAAACCAGGAATCCGTCCGACTCGGTCGACACCACACCCTCCTTGCCCCACCGGCTCATGATGCGGATGGAGGTTTCCATGGAGGTGCCCGCGAGATCGGCGAGATCCTGGCGGGAGAGGACGATGGGCACGAAGACCCCCGTGCCGCGAGGACGGCCCAACCGATCGGCGAGTTTCACGAAAATCTGGGCGAAACGCGCCTCCACCCGGCTCCCCGTGATCTCGCCGAGGCGCTTGCCGAGTTCGATCACGCGCAGAGAGAAGCCGCCCAGCAATCCGCGAACCAGCGACGGGCAGGTTTCGAGCAGGGCCATGAAGGCGGCTCGCTTCGAGGCGATGCAGACCGCTTCCTCGAGAGCGATGGCGGAGGCCGGATAGGGGCGGGCCTCGTACGCGGCGATCGCGCCCAGCGGATCTCCGGGCCCGAGGATCTCCAGGATCAACTCCTTGCCCCCGGGGATGGCCTTCACCACCTTTACCCGCCCCGCTACGATGGTGAAGATCAGGTCCGAGGGGTCTCCCTCGGCGAAGACCTGGTCGCCCTTGTCGTAGTGCCGCTCGACCGAAATCTCGGCGACCTTGCGCCGATCCTCAGCCGTAAGTCTCGAGAAGAGGGCGCAGGAGCGGAGCAGGGTCTCGGAATCCGGCGACATCCCGTCATGATAGCGGGGCGGAGGCCCATGGACACCACCCCGGCGCGAATGTCGTCAGCCGCGGCACACCTGCTCTTCGAGGGCCAGGACTTTCGGGAAGAGCACGTTGTTTTCGAGATGGACGTGGCGATGCAGGTCCTGTTCGAACCGCAGGAGTTCGGAGAAGCACACCCGGTAGGTGGTGCAGCCGTCTTCCGGAGGCGTGAAATCGCTGGTCAGCTCGCGGATGAGCCGCATCTCCTTGCCCACCTCTTCGTGCTCTCGCTCCATCATACGGATGGGGTTCCCCACGCTGCCGAAAGGGCTCGACCGGGGCTGCTCATCGTTCGAAGTGGCCCACTCCACGAGCTCGGTGATGTAGGGAAACAGGACATGCTCTTCCTTCATGAGGTGCGGCCCCAGATCGCGGCTGACCTGCCGGAACGCGTTCTCGATGCGGGCCAGTTCGGGATGCCTGGCCCCGTGGACGGACACGAGTTTTTCGAGGTAACCCGAGATCAGCGGGGTCGATTCGCGGATGTAGGCGTGATGGGTTTCGAGGATCTGGGCGACCAGCCGGCCGATGGGCCAGGAGGCGACATCGTCGGCCAAGGCGTCTTCCGGTCGGAGGCTCTCGAGAGCAGCGAGGATCGCACCCTGATCGACGCCCGCCCCGCGGCAGGCGTTGGCGATCGACCGGCGTCCACCGCAGCAGAAATCGATCCCGAATCTCTGGAACACGGCGGCTGTCCTGAAGTCGGAGGCAACGACGTCCCCGACTCTGGCGTTCTCCCATCGCTCGCTCATGATTCCTCCTCGGCGTCCACCTTAGCGAGGGGGGCAGGGGAGCGATATGACCGCGGTCATGCGCACGCT
>DAORUA010000290.1:3507-5133 GCA_035432945.1 Vicinamibacteria bacterium
CACCACCGCCGCGACCTGCGAGAGCGTCGGGGCATGACACTTCAGGCCGGCGGAAAGCAGGATCACGAAGGGCACCACCCAGTTGAGGATCGGGTTCAGGTAGAAGAGCGTCGACCAGCCGCCGGAGAGCCGGCTCGCGTAGTGGATGGTCTCCTCCGGCAGGTTGCTGTACCAGATGAGCATGTATTGGCAGAACCAGATATAGGCCCAGAACGTCGCGAAGGCGAACAGCAGCTTGCCGAGGTCGTGCAGCACGTCTGGCTGCAGTCGAGTGGTCAGAAGGCCGGCTCGCTCCATCATCACGGCGAGCAGCGTGACCGCGGCGATACCGCCCAGGAACGTGCCCGCGAAGACGTAGACGCTGTACATGGTGCTGAACCACTCGGGCTCGAGCGACATGCCCCAGTCCCATGCGGCCACGGAGTTGGTGACGGCGTAGACGATCAGGAAGCCCACGGCGGTGCGGCCGAGGCGCTGTCCGTTCGGAAGCGATGCGTCGAGAGAGAAGGCGGTGAGCCGTTGCCGAAGCGCGCCGATCAGCGCGAACCAGACCACCAGCACCACGAGCGCCCGGGCCAGGAACAGCGGTGCGTTGAGCCATGCGGCCTTCTGCTGGAGCAGGTGGCTGGCCTCCATGGCCCCCGGCCGCGCCCACGGATAGAGGGCCTGGAGTCCGAAAACGAGGCAGCAGACAAGGGCCACCGCGGGCGCCGGCAGAGTGCGCGCCAGCAGCATCGGCACGCTGCGAAGCGGCAGCCATCGGCGCCCGGTAGCGGCCGCCTGGATGGCGACAAACAGCGCCCCCCCAAGGGCCAGGGTGATCCCGAACAGCGCTGCGGTCAGGATTCCGGACCAGCCCTCCGAAGGCTGTGCCGCGAGACTGATGAGCGCGACGCCGGACCCGCCCACCAGAGAGGCCCACTGCAGGGCCGATTGCGGTTCCACGGGGCGGTACAGTGAACGACTGGCGCCGGGTGTGCTCATGGCGTGCCTCCTGTAGCGGCCGGCGCTGCGCCTTCCGCCGCCGTGGTGGTCGCGCCCTGGATCTGGCGCAGGTGGAGAATCACGCGCCAGCGATCATCGGGCAACACCTGGGCTCCGTGCGAGGGCATGATGCCCTGGCCGCGGGTGACAATGTGGAAGACCTGGCCATCGGGAAGAGCCCTGGCGCGATCCGCCTGCAGGCTCGGTGGGTTCGGGAAGCGGCCGATGATGGGCCCATCGCCCTGTCCCTGCGGCCCGTGGCACACAATGCAGACGGTCTCGTAGACCTTGCGGCCGCGCTGCAGGTTCGCGGTCGTGGCGGCGAGGGGGTTGCGCAATTCGCGGCCCGCGCGCTTCGCTTCGTCGGGCCCGGGTTCGTAGGCGAAGGGCGCCTGTTCCATCGGCGCCGTACCCGCGGGCGGGAACTGCAATGTCTGACCCCGAGGCAGGATCGGGTTGGGATCGTAGGCTTGGTAAGACGCCGAGCGAAACATGTCGGGGAACAGAACCCAGGCCTGTTGTTCCTGCGAGGCTCGGCAGCCCAGCAACGCGACCAGACCCAGGCCGGCCAGAGCCCGACCCGGCGAGTGCAGACTCATGCCGCTGACCTCCATCCCTGAGTCACCTCCTGCGCGCCGAGGG
>DAORUA010000291.1:0-5119 GCA_035432945.1 Vicinamibacteria bacterium
TGGCGAAGCCCGACCGCTGGAAGAACTCCGTCCTCTTCCATCCGGAGATGACCGCGGCCTTCCAGGACCTCCTCGCCCTTGGCCTCGTGGACACCGCCCGAATCCACCATTCGGGCGAGGGCCCCTTCACCTGGTGGGACTACCGGATGCTGGCCTTTCCCAAGGGCGACGGCCTGCGGATCGACCACATCTTCGCCTCGAAGGCGCTCGCTTCCTCCTGCTCCGGGGTGAGCGTCGACCGGGATGAGCGAAAGGGCGCCCAGCCCTCAGACCATGCGCCCCTGATCGCCGTCTTCGGCTGAGGACGGGCGTTCGTTTTTCGCCGTATAGTTCAAACTCGCAGTTTCCCGGCCCTTCTGAGACGTCTCCCCACGACCATGTCTGATTCCGTCCCGAAAACTCCCGCCCCGAACGAAGGGGCCAGTCGGATTCCCGCCAAGATCGGGCGCTACGACGTGGTCGAGAAGCTCGGCTCGGGCAGCACCGGCACGGTCTACCGCGCCACCGACCCGTTCATCGGGCGAGTCCTCGCCATCAAGACCTTCCGGGTCGACCTTCCGCCCGGGGCCCTGCGCGATCGTTTCCTGCAGCGCTTCTACCACGAGGCCCGGATCTCAGGCGGCCTTTCCCACCCCAACATCGTCGCTCTCTTCGACGTGGGAGAGACGGACGGTCTGCCCTACCTGGTCTTCGAGCACGTCGATGGCCCCACCCTCGACGTGGCCCTGGCCCGCGCGGGGCGCCTCGATTCCGCGGAGACCATCCGGGTGGTGGAGCAGACCGCCGCCGCCCTCGACTTCGCGCATGCCAAGGGCATCGTCCACCGCGACATCCGGCCCGCGAACATCATCCTCGCGAACGACAAGCGCGTCCGGATCGCCGACTTCGGCATCGCCCGGGTCGAAGGCAGCCACCTCACCCAGCACGGCGAGGTCCTCGGGACGCCGGCCTACATGTCCCCCGAGCAGATCCGCGGCCAGGAGCTGTCCGCGAGCAGCGACTTGTTCTCGCTCGCGGTCTGCGCTTACGAGATGCTCTCCGGGCATCGGCCCTTCGTGGGCAAGACCCAGCCCGAGCTTCTCGAGGCCCTCGTCTACTCGCCGCCCGCCGAGCCGAAGGAGCTTCGCACCCTCGGCATTCCCAGCCGCGACTTCATGTTCGTTTTCGAGCGGGCCCTCGCGAAAGACCCCTCCCACCGCTTCGCCGATGCCGCCTCGTTCGCGCGCGCCCTCAAGTCGGTCCTGGGCGTGGTGGCGCCGGGCGATGACCCCCTGCCGGTGTCGCGGATCGCCGTGCCCGAGGCGCCGCCCCCGTTCCGCCGGGCCATCCTCCCTCCGGTGGCGCCCCCGCCGCCCGCGCCCTACCGCGTCGACACCGCGGCCACGGTATCGCTCGCCGCCAATGCGGCGGGATCGAGATCATCGTCTTCGGCGGACGCGACCATGGTGTCGAACTACGCGGGCGAGCCGGGGTCCGGCGACATCTCCGAGGACCCCACGCTCTCTCCCACCGTGGGCTTCGATCAGGGCCTGAACGCGAAGAAGCTGGACCTGTCCGCGGACGCGACCATGGTGACGCCTGGCCAGGACGCGGAACTGCCGGCGACCCAGCAGCGCCTGTCGCGGCAGGCGGTCGAGAGCCTCCTTTCGAAATCCGCGCCTTCCCAGGGCGCCGCGGGCGCTTCGCCCACGCCGCCGCTGCAGAAGACCCTGCCCGGGTCGGAGAAGCCCCCGGCGTCCCCCAACGCGAGCGCCATCGAAGACCTGCTCCCGCCCACCCGCGAGATGCCCAGGCTGACCCTGCCGCAGGCAGCCCCGCCGGCGCAGGATCCAAGCCGCACCGCCTCCCAACCCGGCCTGCCCAAGGGCGCCGCGGACAAGACCATCATCATGACCGAGGGCGAAAAGGCTGCGGCCGCGCAGCTCCGGGATCGCTCGGCCAGCCGGATCCCCACCGGGGCCGCGGCCGTTCCCAAGCCTTCGCCCCCGCCTCCCCAGCAGTTTCGCCCGACGCCCAGCCGGCCCCCCACCCTCGCCACCATGGCGCCCCCGGCGATGGCCCCGAGGTCGTCGCTCGTTCCCAAGATCCTCCTCGGCGCCATGGTTCTCCTCACCATCTTCGCCCTGGCCCTCGCCGTCCTCTTCTGGGGCAAGGCGGGAAAGCCCGCGCCCGAGGCCGCGGAGATGTGGAACAACCTGCCCGTCTATCAGGAAGCGGACGTCGAGAAATCCCCCCTGCTCTTCTCCCACGAGGTTCCCAAGCCGAAGCTCGAACCCGGCCGCGTGGTCTCCGTCACAGTGTCCTGGATCGTGACTCCAGAGGGGCTGGTCGACGACCCTAAAATCGAGGTGTCGGCATCTCCGGAGATCGACGCCTTCGTCCTGGAAGGCATCCGGAAATGGCGATACGAGCCGGGACAGAAGGACGGGAAGACGGTTCCGGTCCGGGTCCTGCGCAAGTACACGTTCGGGCAGCGAAGCAGTTCGGAAGGATCGTAGTTTGGCCAAGCTCATCATCAATCCGCAGATGCCTTCAAGGAAGGAGATCGACCTTCCCAGGGCCGATCTGTCGATTGGCCGCGATCCCACCAACGACGTGGTGATCCCGGACGCCCTGGTCTCGCGGCGGCACGCGCGCATCGTCTTCGACGGCCGCGAGTATCTCTTCCACGATTGCGAGTCCTCCAACGGTTCGCTGCTCAACGGCGACCGGGTTTCGGAGCGGAAACTCTCGGATGGCGATGTTCTGTGGCTCGGCGCCTCGCGCCTGCTCTTCCGGGCCCCGGAGGCTCCGGTGGAGGGGAATCTCGCGAAGGTCATCCAGCACCCCTCGTCCCAGAGGATGAAGTGTCCGGCCTGCGAGCAGCCGTTCCAGGCCGGCGACGTCTTCTGCCGCCAGTGCGGCACCACCATCGAGGCGCAGCAGGCGGTGTCCCAGTGCGCCTCCTGCAACGCCCGGGTGATCGGTCCCGCGCGCTTCTGCAATGCCTGCGGCGATTCGCTCGCCCCCCGCGCGGGCCGGAGCCTCGCCTTCCAGAAGCGGCTCGACCGGGCCGAGCGGGCCGACACCAGCGCCATCGACGGCGTGTTGCCCGCGGCCTCCGCCGAGAAGCGCCTGCTCGCGGCCCTCGTCGACCTCCTGGCCACCGCGGCCCTCTTCGCCCTCTTCTCCCTGCCGCCTCTCGGCATCTACCTGAACTTCGAGAACGGCGCGGGAGTCGCGGCCTGGCTCATGTCCCTCCCGCTCCTGTCGTTCCCCGCGTACTTCATCGGGTTCTGGGTCTCCCGCGGCGCCACCCCGGGCAAGGAACTGCTCGGCCTGTCCGTGGTCATGAAGGATGGGTCGAAGCCCTTCGGCCTCGGCGCGGCCCTGATCCGGTTCGCCGGCTTCTGCCTTTCCCTCGCCACCCTCGGGCTGGGCTTCATGCTGATCCTGGTGGACGGCGACACCCTGCACGACCGCTTCGCCCGGACTCGCGTGGTTGAGCGCCGGCTGTGAGCGAGAGCGTCGACAAAGAGCTTCACGGGCAGCCGGCCGGGGTCGTGAGCATCGAGCCGGAGGCTGCGGAAGCGGTCGCGCCGCCGGTTGAGCCGCCCGGACTCGCGGCCGCGCCCCCCGCCCGCCGTCCCGTCCTTTCCGCCGCCTGGGACCTTCTTCACGACGTCTCCATCACCGTCTTGTTCTGTTTCTTCATCGTCACCTTCGTGGCCCAGCCGGTGCGGGTGCAGGGCGCGTCGATGCAGCCCCGCATCGAGGACAACGAGCGCATTCTCATCAACAAGGCGATCTACCGTTTCCAGGGCGTGGAGCGGGGAGACGTGGTGGTGTTTTACTATCCGCGCGATCCTTCGGTCTCGTACATCAAGCGCGTCATCGGCCTCCCCGGCGACCGGGTGGAGATCCGCAACGGCACGGTGTACGTGAACGAGGCCGCCATCGAGGAGCCCTATCTCTTGCCGGAATACCGCGACCGCTACGACATGCCCGAGACCCTGGTCGAGCGCGGCCACTACTTCGTGATGGGCGACCATCGAACGAGCAGCATGGACAGCCGCTCGTTCGGCTCCGTCCCCGAGAAATACATCTACGGCAAGGCGACGTTCTGTGTCTGGCCCATAGAGAAGACGGGCCGGGTTCGGTGAGCGAGGCCGGCCTCCTGATCCGCCCCTCCGCGGGCGTCCGGCCTTCGTGCGCGCTCGTCCTCGAGGATGGCGCCGCGTTCTTCGGCCTGGGCTTCGGCCGGAAGGGCGATACCACGGGCGAAGTCGTCTTCAACACCGCTCTCACCGGCTACCAGGAGGTCCTGACCGATCCCTCCTACGCCGGCCAGATCGTGACCATGACCTATCCCCACATCGGCAACTACGGGGTCAGCGCCCGGGACATGGAATCCAGCAAGGCCCAGGTCACGGGCTTCGTGGTGCGCGAGATCGCGAACCTCGACTCGAGCTATCGCTCGGAGGGGTCGCTCGAGGCCTGGCTCGACCAGCAGGGCATCGTGGGCATCGCGGGCCTCGACACCCGGGCCCTCGTCCGCCATCTCCGCACCCATGGCGCCAAGCGCGGGGTCATCTCCACCGCGACCGGCGACATCGACGCCCTGGTGAAGCGCGCCCGGGCCTCGCGCGACATGACCGGCCTCGACCTCGCGAAGGAAGTCACCACCGCGAAGGCGTACGACTTCAAGGAGCCGGGAAGCGTGGTGGTGCCGCATTTCAAGGTGGTGGCCTACGACTTCGGGATCAAGCACAACATCCTGCGTCTCCTCGCCCTTTCCGGCTGCGACGTGCACGTCGTTCCCGCGACCACCACTGCGAAGGAGGCGCTGGCCCTCGAGCCTCATGGCGTGTTTCTCTCGAACGGCCCCGGCGATCCCGACGCCTGCACCTACGCGATCGAGTCCGCGAAGGCGATCATGGATTCAGGCACCCCGCTCTTCGGCATCTGCCTCGGCCACCAGATCCTCGGCCTCGCCTGCGGAGGAAAGACCTACAAGCTGAAGTTCGGCCACCGCGGCGCCAACCACCCGGTGAAGGACCTCCAGACCGGCAAGGTCGAGATCACCTCGCAGAACCACGGCTTCGCGCTTGACCGCAGCGTGTTCGAGAACAAGCAGTTC
>DAORUA010000292.1:0-5093 GCA_035432945.1 Vicinamibacteria bacterium
TTTCCGGCGCTGGAGGCGGTGGCGCAGGCCGCGGTGCGCGCGGCGGGACTGCCCGAGCGTTTCCGCTGCGACCTCGTTCCCCACGCGGACCACGCCCTCACCGGAAGGCGTTTTCTGGTGGTGGAGACGGGTCGCCCGCGTCATCATCCCCACCA
Organism: Vicinamibacteria bacterium; assembly: GCA_035432945.1. GTDB lineage: Bacteria > Acidobacteriota > Vicinamibacteria > Fen-336 > JAGNNV01 > JAGNNV01. The sequence continues at coordinate 156 of DAORUA010000292.1, forward strand.
TCCGGAACGTCCCCACGATGAGCATGGCCACCCACCGGACCCCGCTCACCCGCACGATCACGTCCACGCGCACGATCAGGAGCACGGGCACCGCCCGTTCGCGGAGATCCGCGCCGGCCTCCGCGCGGCTCCGCTGGATCCGGGAACGCGCGACCACGCCCTCGCCATCTTCACCGCTCTGGCCGAGGCGGAGGCGCAGGTCCACGGCGCCACCACCGACACCGTGACCTTTCACGAGCTGGGCGAGTGGGATTCGATCGCCGACATCGTGGCCGCGGCCGCGATCATTCAGGCCCTGGGCCCGGCCACCTGGTCGGTGGGGCCCTTGCCCCTGGGCGGCGGTTTCGTGAAGTCCGCGCACGGCCTTCTTCCCGTGCCCGCGCCCGCCACCACTCTGCTGCTCCGCGGCCTCGCGGTGCGCGACGACGGCATCGGGGGAGAGCGCGTGACCCCTACCGGCGCCGCCATCGTCCGGCACCTGACCTCTCTCCCGGGGCAGGTTCCCCGCGAACGGCTCCTTCTCGGCGCCGGCCTCGGCTTCGGAACGCGGTCGCTGCCCGGGATCTCGAACTGCGTGCGCGTCCTCGTCTTCGACGCCGCGGTGGCGGAGGCCCGCCACCGCGATCACGTCACGTCCATCGAGTTCGAGGTGGACGACCAGACGCCCGAGGATCTCGCCATCGGCCTCGATCGCGTGCGCGCCCATTCCGGCGTGCTCGACGTCCTGCAGACCCCCGCGCTCGGAAAGAAGGGCCGAGTGGTGATCTCGGTGCGCGTGTTGTGCCGCTCCGCGGCCGAGGACGAGGTGGCGGCCCTGTGCTTCCTGGAAACGACCACCCTGGGCGTGCGCCTCCTCGATGTCCGCCGGCACACCCTGTCGCGCTCCTCCAGCACCGTCGAGGTGGGGGGGCGGCTCGTCGAACGCAAGAGGGCCGATCGCGGCTCTCATTCCACCACCAAGGTCGAGGCGGAAAGCCTGCGCGACGTGGCCGGGCATGAGGCGCGCGAGCGCCTCCGCCGGGCCGCCCGGAGCACTTGACCGATCGGACCGCTCGAATACACTGACGCCCATGACCGAACGTCCACTGCGCGAAGCGTCGGATCTCTCCGATGCGACCTCGCGGCTCGAGGCCGCCCTCCGGGACGGTGGCGAGGGCGTGGTTGCGGTCAGCGGCGGCGTCGACAGCCTGACCCTCGCCGCCTTCGCCCACGGTGTCCTGGGCGGGAAGGCCGGGCTGGTCCACGCGGTCTCGCCCGCCGTCCCGGCCGAAGCGACGGCCCGGGTCCGGGAGTTCGCGGCCAAGCGAGGGGCGGCGCTCACCGTTCTCGACGCCGGAGAGTTCGCGGACGAGGCCTACCGCGCGAATCCGTCGAACCGGTGCTACTTCTGCAAGAGCCATCTCTACGACGCCATCCGCGCGCGATTCGAAGCGGTCATCCTCTCGGGCACGAACTTCGACGACCTGTCCGACTACCGGCCCGGGCTGATGGCCGCGCGGGAACGAGGCGTGCGTCATCCGTTCGTGGAGGCGGGTCTCACCAAAGCCCGCGTGCGCGAGCTGGCGCGTCACCTCGGTCTCGGCGGGATCGCGGAGCTGCCGTCGGCGCCGTGCCTGTCGAGCCGGGTCGAGACGGGGATCCGGATCGAGGCCCCGGCCCTCGCCCTCATCGACGCGGTCGAGACCGAACTGCGCCAGGCCATGATGCCGGAGACGGTGCGGTGCCGCGTCCGCCGCCGCGGCGTGATCGTGGAGCTGGACGAAGCGTCCCTCCGCCGGCTTCCGCCGGGCGACCGGGTGCAATGGACGGAGCGAATTTCCGCGCGCGCCCTCGCCGCCGGCCTGAGCGGCGTGGTCGGCTTCGAGCCGTATGGCCAGGGCAGCGCGTTCCTCCGCCCGAAGCCGTGAACGAGTTCGACCTCGATCTCCTCCGGGCCGAGCGGGTCGGCCTCGATGAGGCCCTCTTCTGCGCGGGCAAGACCGATGGCCAGGTCGAGCGGATCGTGCAGACGGTGGCGGCCGAGGGCCGGTCGATGCTCCTGACTCGCCTCGATTCTCTCCGGCATGCCGGGCTCCCCGGCACGGTGCGCTCCCTCCTCGACTACGACCCGGTGTCGCGCACCGCCTTTCTGGGGCCGCGCCGGCCCGCCCGCGAGACCGCGCGCGTGGCCGTGGTGTGCGCCGGCACCTCCGATCTGCCGGTCAGCCGCGAAGCCGCGCGCACCCTGGAGTACTACGGCGAGAAGGTGTCGGAGTTCAACGACGTGGGGGTCGCGGGCCTCCATCGTCTCCTCGGCCGGATCGCGGGGATTCGCGCGCACGACGTGATCATCGCGGTGGCGGGAATGGACGCCGCGATCGTGAGCGTCCTGGGCGGGCTGGTCAAAGCCCCGGTGATCGCGGTTCCCACCTCGGTCGGCTATGGCGCCGCCCGCGGGGGAGAGACCGCCCTCGCCGCGTCGCTCGCGAGCTGCGCCGCGGGCGTGGTGGTGGTGAACATCGACAATGGCTTCGGCGCCGCCTGCGCCGCGATGCGCATCCTGAACCGCGACCCGCGCTGACTGCGGTTCCGCGGAGGCTGTGACGGCTGTCGCACAGACTCCCCCGGGGCCTTGCTCTACGCTCGGGGGCGCGGCGTACACTGCGCCCGAGGAGAATCCATATGAAGAAGTTCACAATTGTCGCCTTGGTTCTGGCCCTCGCGGTCCCGGCCTTGGCGGACAAGCCGCAGAAGCAGGACAAAGGCAAAGGCAAGGACAAGAGCGGCACGTCGGTCCAGGTGACAGTGACTTTCGGCGACCACGATCGGGACGAGGCGCGCGCTTACTTCTCACAGAAGTACGGTCGGGGGAACTGCCCTCCGGGCCTGGCGAAGAAGAACAACGGATGCCTGCCTCCGGGCCAGGCGAAGAAGCGATACCAGGTCGGCCAGCCCCTTCCCCGGGGCGTGGTCTACGTGGAGGCGCCTCCGGACCTCGTGGTTAGGCTCAGCCCTGCCCCCTCGGGTTACAAGTACGTGGTCGTCGACGGCGACCTGGTCAAGCTTGCCCTCGGCACCCTGCTGGTGGTGGACGCGATCGACGGCCTGATTCACTAGTCCGAGCGCGCGTCCACGTGCAGGGCCAGGCGTTCGAGGACGGTCCTGGGCTTGAACTTCAGGAACAGAACGTGCGCCTGAATGGACTGGTCGCGGAAGTGCGCGGCCTGAAAGCGCAGGGCCTTTGAAAGCCCCGGGTCGCTGCGGCGGAAGCGGGCGGCCTGGCCTGCGAGCCAGCGCGACAGCACGATGCGGTCCTGGGAGTCGCCCAGGGCGCTCTGCAGCGGCTTGAGCTGGAGCACGCGCGCGTTCGCGGCGGTGTCCACCTCGGCGAGGACCTCGAGCGCGTAGCGAAGGCCGCGGATCCGCCGCCGCAGATCGTGGAGCTCCACCGGGGCGTAGCGGCGGCCGAGGAGGTCGAGGATATCGATGGCGCGCCGGCGCTGCTGCCAGGCTTCGGCGCGGGTTCGCTGGATCACCGTCTTCACCGAGGCCTCGCCCCGCCTCAGCAGGCCGATGAGGCGGCGGTCCAGGTTCTTCGGCCAGTGGGTCTCGGCGTGGAGGAGGGCCACCCGGCGGTCCGAGTCGGACAGCCCGAGGATCCTTCGCTTCAACGCGGGGTCGATCACCGATCCCGACTTGAGCTTCAGGATCAGGGAGCGTCCCACGTCCCGGTCACGCACATCCGCGAGCGTCCGGATGGCGACCCGGAGCGAGCGCCTGGTTCGCTCGACCAGTTCCCGGTCCGAGCCTCGGGTGAGCGTGCGCAGGGCGGCCCTCAGCGACCGCGCGGCCACCCGGAAGTCGTGCACCCCTTCCACGTGACCGCGAATGGCCGGAACCACGAGCGCGAGCACCGCCCCTGTTCTGGGCTGAAGGAGGCTACGCGTCCTCAAAGGCGCGGATCTCCCCGTCCGCCTGTCTCAAACGGAAGGCCAGGGCTCGCGCGAGGCCTCCCATGAACTGCTGGCCGAGCCGGGGGTGCTTCTCCGCGAGCGCGTCGAAAGTCGCGCGCTTGATCGCGTAGATGTCGGTCGGCGTCTCCGCCACCGCGTTCGCGGAGCGGATGCCCGAATCGAGGAAGGCCATGTCGCCGAAGAAGTCGCCGCGACCGAAGGTGGCCACGTGGAAAGGGTCGTCGTCACCCGTCGAGAAGGCGATGCGGACCCGCCCTCGCCTGATGAAGAACAGCTCGTCGCCGCTCTCGCCCTGCGCGAAGATGTTCTGGCCTGCCTCATAGTGCCGCGTTTCGAGGCCCCGTTCCATTTCGCGCAGCGTCTCTTCCTTGCGGCCCTTGAGGAACGCGATCTCCTCGAAGTTCAGGAGGGTCTCCTCGGCCTCCGCGCCCTTTCCTTCCGAGGCGAGGATCGCATCCTCCGCCCATTCGAGGGCGTCGGTGAGCTGGGCGAAGAGGCGCTTGCTGCGCACACTCGAGACCAGGCCCACCTGGGCGAAGTAGTCGCGCCCGGCGATCCCCGAGGGCAGGGCCTTCGGCACGTTGCTGTAGAGAAGGGTCCCGCCATGCTCCTGGATCCGGTCCTCGATCTGCTCCAGCAGGTGCACGCCCGTGAAGTCGATCGATTCGATGCGCCGCATGTCCAGGATGAGGTACCGGCAGGCCGGAAGATCGGGCTCGAGCACGGTGAGCAGCTGATCCGTGGTTCCGAAGAAGAGATCGCCCTGGAGCTCGGCCACCACGATTTCGCGCCCGCGCCGCTTGAGGATGGCGGCCTGCTCGGGAAGGCGCTTCCTCCTCGATGAGACCTGGTCGCCATACAGCTTCCGCTGGATGACCCGGCTCCTCACGTGCTCGCGGGTGAAGAGGAGGATGGAGAGAACCACGCCGGTGGCGGACGCGGCGATCAGGTCCACGAAGACCGCGACGCCGATGACGCTCGCGAT
>DAORUA010000293.1:0-5088 GCA_035432945.1 Vicinamibacteria bacterium
ACCCCGATCACCCTGGACAAGGGCGAGAACGTGGGCGTCTACGCGAAGAAGGACAAGCTGCGGATGTCGGGCCTGGTGTGGGACGAGGCACAGACCGCTCTCGCGCAGAAGGCCTTCCTCATCCACCAGTCCGTGGGCGCCGGGCACGTGATCGCGTTCGCGGAGGAGCCGAACTACCGCGCCTACACCGAAGGGACGATGCTGCTCTTCGCGAACGCGGTGCTGCTCGGACCGGCGTTCTAGAGACCTGGCGGGCCCTCGCGGGCGCGAGTCGGGTTGGTAGTGGTTGGAGGGGGTTGCTTCGTCGCACTGCGAAACGGACTGGCTCCTCGCAATGACGTGAGGGGGATACGAGACGGCTGCACGGGCTTGGTAGTGGGGTAACGGCACGGTGGGATTCGCGGTACCCCGCTCGGCGGTCCCAGCTACCACGTCGTGCAACCCGTTGGCACCACACTACGTCATTGCGAGGAGCCACTCGTTTCGGTACCGCGACGAAGCAACCCCCTCCAACCACTACCAACCCAAACAGCCGCAGACCGCCCTTGGCCACGCCGCCTTTCGGTATCGTTGCCGGATGAAGCCCGCGATCCCGGACTCGGCCATCGAGTGGAAGGGTGTGCGCGCGTCCGGGCCCGGCGGCCAGAACGTCAATAAGGTCGCGTCGAAGGTGGAGCTGCGCGTCGACCTGTCGCAGATCACCGGGCTGGACGACGCGGCCCGCGCGCGGCTGCGCTCGCTCGCCGCTTCCCGGATGGATGCCACCGGACGCGTTCTCGTCACCAGCCAGCTCACACGCGATCAGGGGCGGAATCTCGATGACGCGATGTCGAAGGTCCGCGCTCTAGTGGCCCAGGCGCAGATCGTTCCGAAGGCGCGCCGAAAGACGAAGCCGAGCCGGGCCGCCAAGGCCCGCCGGGTCGATGCCAAGAAGCTCGATGCGCGGCGTAAGGTGAACCGGGGTCGAACCTCGTTCGACGAATAGAAAGGCACACATGGTCTTCTTTGATCTGACCGACTCTTCGATCCTGCGCACGCAGGCGTACGTGGGCGGACGCTGGTCGGGAGCCGACTCCGGGTCGGTCACCACCATCCACAATCCGGCTACGGGGAAGCAGATCGTCTACGTGCCCAACATGGGCGCTTCCGAGACGCGCCGGGCCATCGAGGCCGCGCACGCGGCCTTTCCCGCCTGGAAGCAGAAGACCGGGAAGGAGCGTTCGGCGCTGCTTCGCCGCTGGTTCGAGCTGATCATGGCCAACCAGGACGACCTCGCCCTCATCCTCACCAGCGAGCAGGGCAAGCCCCTCGCGGAGGCGAAAGGAGAGATCGCGTACGGCGCATCCTTCATCGAGTGGTTCGCGGAGGAGGCGAAGCGCGTCTACGGTGAGACCATCCCCGCCACCAACGCGGACAAGCGGATCCAGGTCACGCGCGAGCCGGTGGGCGTGTGCGCGGCCATCACCCCCTGGAACTTTCCGAACGCGATGATCACGCGCAAGGTGGGGCCGGCGCTTGCCGCCGGCTGCACCATGGTCCTGAAGCCCGCGCCTCAGACGCCGCTCTCGGCGCTCGCGCTCGCGGCGCTGGCCGAGCGGGCGGGCATTCCCGCGGGGGTCTTCAACGTGGTGACCGGTGACGCGGTCGCCATCGGCGGGGAAATGACCTCGAACCCGCTGGTTCGGAAGGTGACGTTCACGGGCTCCACCAAGACGGGCAAGCTCCTGCTCAGGCAGTGCGCGGACACGGTGAAAAACGTCTCCATGGAACTGGGCGGCAATGCGCCGTTCATCGTCTTCGACGACGCGGATCTCGACGCCGCCGTCGCGGGCGCGCTCGCGTCGAAGTACCGCGCGAGCGGCCAGACCTGCGTGTGCGCGAACCGGATCCTGGTCCAGGACGGCGTCTACGATGCCTTCGCGTCGGCGCTGGCGGCCCGCGTGGCCGCGCTCGTGGTGGGCGATGGACTCGACGCCGGGGTCGAACAGGGACCGCTCATCGACGAGAACGCCCTGCGCAAGGTCGAGGCGCACGTCGCGGACGCGATCGAGAAGGGCGCCACGGTTCTGGCCGGAGGCAAGCGGCACGCCCTGGGCCGCACGTTCTACGAACCGACCGTGCTCTCGGGCGCCACCCCCGCGATGCTTCTCGCCCGGGAGGAAACCTTCGGTCCGGTGGCGCCGCTCTTCAGATTCAAGACCGAGGCGGAGGCCATCCGGATCGCGAACGATACCGAATTCGGCCTGGCCGCGTACTTCTACGCTCGCGACGTGGGCCGGATCTACAGGGTCAGCGAGGCTCTCGAGTACGGGATCGTCGGGATCAACACCGGCATCATCTCCACCGAGGTCGCGCCGTTTGGCGGGGTCAAGGAATCGGGGATAGGCCGAGAAGGATCGAGACACGGCATGGACGCGTTCCTGGAAATGAAGTACGTGTGTCAGGGCGGGATCTAGAGGGATTCCATGTCGCTGTATTCAAAGCTTCAATCCAAAGGGCCGTCCGGGTTCGGCTACGGATCCACCGCGGAAGACGTGACTGCCGGGCTTTCCCTCTCGGGGAAGACGTTCCTGGTCACGGGGTGCAACTCGGGCCTCGGGCTCGAGACCGCGCGCGTCCTCGCCCTGCGCGGAGGGCGGATCATCGGCACCGCCCGGACCGCGGAGAAGGCGAGGGGGGCGCTCGCACCGTTCGGCGGGACCACCGTCGGACTCGAGTGTGAACTCTCCGAGCCGAAGTCGGTCCGTGCTTCGGTCAAGACGGTGAAGGCGGCACTCGGGGGAGGGAAGCTGGACGCGATCATCTGCAACGCGGGCATCATGGCTCTGCCCACGAACGAGCAGAAGTTCGGGGTCGAGCTTCAGCTCTTCACCAATCACGTCGGCCACTTCATCCTCGTGACCGGTCTCCTCGACGAGCTGGCCGAGGCCGGGCGCGTGGTGATGGTGAGCAGCCGGGCGCACCTCCGCGCGCCCAAAGGCGGCATCGAGTTCGACAATCTCGCGGGCGTGCGCGACTACTCGCCATGGAAGGCCTACGGCCAGTCGAAGATCGCCAATCTCCTCTTCGCGAGGGAATTGGCGCGGCGCCTCGAGGGTACGAGGCGAACCGCTAACGCAATCCACCCCGGGGTCATCTTCACCAACCTGAGCCGCCACATGAATCCGGTGGCGCGTCTCGTGTTCCAGGCCGCCGGAAGCCTGTTCATGAAGAACGTCGCCGAGGGCGCCGCCACGCAGTGCTACGTTGCCACTCACCCCGCCGCCGCCACGATCTCCGGCAAGTACTGGGTTGACTCGAACGTCGCCGAACCCCGCGCCGACGGAACAGACCCCGCGACGGCCGTGAGGCTGTGGACGGTGACGGAGGAACTCGTCTCGAAAATCTAGAACGCGAACGTCGCTCCCAGTTCGATCCTGCGGCCTGGGTCGGTGACGATGGGCTGGCCGAAGAGCGACGACCCTGCGATCGTACCCACCGCGATGGGGTTGGTGCGATTGAGGGCGTTGAACGCCTGCACGAAGAAGCTCACCCGATACCGCTGCGGGTCGCCCGGGTTTCCGGTGTCCGGCACGCCGTCGCCGCCGCCGATGCGCACCACGCGCATGCCTTCGCCCGGTCGCAGGGTGCGCGGCGCGCCGAAGCTCTTCGCCCAGCCGAGGCGGAGGTCCACGTTGATCCGGCTCGGCGCCACCCCGGTGTTGCGCGTGACTCCCTTCGGCCGGTCGGTGAAGAGGGTGTCGCCGTTGTCGTCGCGGCCGGTGGTGATGTCGAAGGGATTGCCCGACTGCGCCTGGATGAGGGCGCCGAAGCTGATGCGCTTCGTCGGGTTCACGTTCAGCAGGCCGAACACGCGGTGCTCGGCGGCGTTCGCGGCCCGGCCCCACTCCGCGGCGACATCGTTCTCGTTCGCGGGCAGGGACAGGGCGCCGTTCGCTTCGTTCCGCGCCTTCTGCCACAGGTAGCCGAGGAAGAAGCCGAACTTCGCGGTGGGCGAGGGCATGAGGTTCAACCGCGCGTCGATGAGGTGACGGGTGGAGCGGGCGGCCGATTCGATCTCGCGCTCGGAGAGGCGCGACCCGGCCACCGACCGGTTGCGGCTGCGCAGTTCGCGGCTTCCCCGGGTGTACGAGTAATCGACATTCAGCCGCAGCCTCCCCGCGAGGTTGCGCTCCATTCCGATGGAGGTCCGCAGGGTTCGCGGCAGGGTGAGATCCGGGCTCGCCGCGAGCCGGGTCGAGCGCAGGTCGGCAGGACTGGCCCCCGGGAAGGCGTTCGGCCACGAGGGATTGTCGAGCAGGATCTCGGTCTCGCGCACTCCGTCGAGCCGCAGGGTCTGCTCGTGGATGTCGGCCTCGTACCAGCCGAAGAAGCGGCCCGCGCCCCCGCGGAGGGTGGTCTTCGAGTTCGGAGACCAGGTGAAGCCCGCCCGCGGCGCGGGCTTGAACCACCCGTCGACGTGGGACTGGCCTTCGATGCGCACGCCGCCGGCCAGAGTCAGCTTCTTCGAGACTTTCACTTCATCCTGGAAATACAGCCCGAGCTGGCGCATGGAGTATTCGATGCGCGGATCGCCGGCCCGTTGGCTGAACAGCGACGGCTGTCCAGATTCGTAGGTTGCGAGATCGGAGAACGTGAACAAGCCGTTGCCATTGCGGCGTTCGTCGCTGTTGACGCTCAGATCGCGCAGCAGGGCGCCGAAGCGCAAGGCGTGCTTCTTCCCGACGGAGAGATCGAAGTTCGAGACCAGCTGGAGGTCACGCGAATCGCGGCCGCCCGTGACGCCCGCGCCGCCCGAGTTGAAGGCTCCGTTCACCCGCACCGAGGGCGAGGTCGCGCCGGGCGTGAAGCCGAGCGATTCGAACCGGCTCTGGAAGCGGATCTCCGAGGCCATCCGGCCGAAGAGGACGCCGTTGTCGGTGAGGGCCGCGACGATCTCCCGCCGGTCCTGCTCGTACGCGCGCTCGGGCAGGTCGTAGCCGCCCACTCCGAGCCCGGCCTCGTTGAGAGAGAGCGACGAGAACTCGCCGCGAAGGGTGTGCGTCTTGCCCCAGCCGTGATCGAGGCGCGCCACGAGATCGAGCCGGT
>DAORUA010000294.1:0-5079 GCA_035432945.1 Vicinamibacteria bacterium
CGCCGCGATGATTGTGGATTTCCTCATGATTCTCCAAAGACTCCTGATTAGGGGTAACTCCGCCCGTTGATGGAACAGATTAATCAATTTTCCCCCTGAAAGGCGAGAATTACGGCAATGAAACGGTTCCTCGTCCCGGTGGCTCTCTCGTCGCTGTTCCTCCTCTCCGCTCCCGCCCCGGCTCAGGAAGCCCCCACCCCGGCGCCCTCTCCGTCGCCGTCCGCGCCGTCGCAACCGCCGGCGAAGAAGAAGACAGACAGCGACTTCACTCTCGGGCTCGCCTGGCACGGCCCCACCCACCTCACCGGCTCCGCCACCTTCATGTGGGGCGAGCCGAAGATGCTCGTGGCCTGGTCGCCCGCGAAGCTCGTCCAGGCGCGGGTCGGCGCGCGCGGAGGGCAGATCGGCCTGGGCCTGGTGGCCGGAGTCTTCGAGGAGGAGCCGTGGAAGCCCTCGGGCATCGCGGTGACCCTGAAGGCCATCGCGCTGCGCACCTGGCGGGATCCCGACGAGACGCTCAACGGAAACACCTACGCGGGGCTCGAAAGCGACGTCGTGCTTCTCGGGATCCGCGGAAGCCTCGGCTACGCGTGGAAGGTGGGCGGGAGCGGCGGGCCGGACGGAAAGTTCGTGTGGTCGATCGGCCTCGGTCTGTAGGCCCTATCCCTTCGGCTTGAAGGGCGGGAGCACGGAGCGCTGCTTCTCGAAGAGAAGGTCGAGCCCGAACTGGGCGGCCTTCATCATGTCGTCGAGTTCGGCCTTCGAGAACGGCTTCTGCTCGGCCGTGCCCTGGACTTCCACGAAGGCCCCGGAGGCGAGGCCGACCACGTTCATGTCCACCTCGGCGGCCGAGTCCTCGATGTAGTCGAGGTCGACCACGGTCAGGCCCTTGACCCGGCCCACCGAGATCGCGGCGACCTGGTCGCGCAGCGCGCTCATCGCCCCGATCTTCTTGAGGGCGAGGACGAGGGCCACGAACGCCCCGGTGATGGATGCGGTGCGCGTGCCGCCGTCCGCCTGCAGGACGTCGCAGTCGACGGTGAGGGTGCGCTCGCCGAGCGCCTTCATATCGAGGACGGAACGGAGCGAGCGGCCGATGAGGCGCTGGATCTCGTGGGTGCGGCCCGAGGGCGAACCCTTGGTGACCTCGCGGGCGGTGCGGGTGTGGGTGGCCCGGGGCAGCATGGCGTACTCCGCGGTGAGCCACCCCTCGCCCTTGCCGCGCAGGAACTGGGGAATCCGGTCCTCGACGCTCACCGTGGTGATGACCCGGGTGTCGCCGAAGGTGATGAGGGCCGAGCCCTCCGCATGCTTGGTGGGAGACACCTCGATGGTGATGTCGCGCAATTCGAGCGACCGCCGGCCCGAGACGCGCACCGCGAGTTCGGCCGCGAGACCGGGATCTTTCTGCTTCAGGATGTCGCCGATGGAAGTCATGTCTGGGCGAGTTTCGCATCCCGGGGTGGAACGAGCCCCGGCGTCCCCCGGGGGCGAGCCTGGTCCCCTTCAGGGGCCGGGGTTCGGCGCGGGCTCGAGGCCGTAGAGCTTGCGGTACTGGTCGCGCGCTCCGAGGATGATCATCACGTAGGCCCGGGTCTCCGAGAAGGGAATCGACTCCGCGAACTCGTCGCTCCGGATCTGCGGATTCGGGGCCAGCCAACGGTCCACCCGGTGCGGCCCCGCGTTGTAGGCGGCGAGCGCCGCTTCCGGGCGGGAGTCGAAACGCTCCATCATCTGGCGGAAATAGCGGGTGCCGAAGGTGAGCGAGGTCTGGGGTTCGTTGAGGATCTTCGGGGTGTAGCGCACTCCCAGTTGGCGGGCCAGGGGTTTGCCGGTGTAGGGCATGATCTGCATGAGACCGCGCGCCCCCACCACGCTCCGCGCGCGTTCGTCGAAGGTCGACTCCTGGCAGACGAGGGCGGCCACGAGCGCGGGGTCGAGGCTCTCGCGCAGGGACGCGGCCTTCAGGGTTTCGCCGTGCTTGAGGGGATAGATGGTCGTCCACACGTGCGCGGGCAGGTCCTTGATCTCGGCGGAGATGAATTCGGGCCGGGCCCGCTTCATGTAGACGATGGCGTTTCGAAGCTCGCCCCGGTCGGCTTCGATGAGCGCGCGCGCCTCGAGGGCGGCGCTCGTGTTGCCGAGAGCCTTGATCTCGTCGATGGCCTCCGCGTGGAGGCCGACCAGCAGCAGTTGCCGCAAGCGCGCCTTGATCGGCCCGGGCAGTTCCTCCGAGCGCCAGTCGAAGCCGACGCTCGAGACCTTCGCGACCCCGGTCGCGGCCGAGGGCGGCAGGCGGGCCAGTTCTCTCGCGGCGAGACCTCCGTACCAGGTGTTCCGGAAGCGGTCGGCGGTCTCGCCCAGGAGCACCGCGCCCCGATCGGTCTCGCCGTTTCGGAGGCGGGCCATCCCGGCCCAGTAGAGGAATCCCGCCGGCGACTTGGCGCGGCGCGCCATGGTCTCGAGCGGGGTCGCGGCTTCCGCCGCCCGTCCGGACCGGAGCGAGTCGAAAGCGGCGCGCATGGCCGCCCCCTCGGCGTAGGCGCCGTCGGCGAACTCGTCGACCAGCCGGCGGTAATAGGGGGCCGCCTCGGCCAGGAGCGCGTCCTTCTGGAAAAAAGTCGCGAGCGAGTACAAGGCCTCCTCCGCGACCGGGGTGCCGGGGAACTGGGCGGCGACCTCGTTGAGGCGCGCCGCGCGTTCCGCCTCGGGGGCGAGGCGCGCGAGGAGCAGGCGGGCCTCGCCGGTCACCGCCGAGGTCTCGGGGATGTTCGCGAGCGCCAGTTTCGCTTCGCGGGTGGAGGTCCGCGACAGCGCGCGGGCGAGGGCCAGCTGGACTTCATCGCCGCTCTGGTCGAGCGCCTTGTGGCCGCGGAGCTTCCGGAGTTCGATCAGGGCCGCGCCGCGCTGGCCGCCGCCGAGCAGGGCCTTCGCCCTGGTGAATCGCCGTTCGAAGTCCTGCCGGGCCGAGCGCTGCGCGTTCTCGCCCGCGGGCGAGAGGAGGCTCGCGATCTGGACGGCCGCGCTCTGCGCCTGCTGGGAGGTCGGATAGACGCGTTCGATCTCCTCGAGCCGGGTCAGGGCCTCGTCGCGCGAGCCCTGGGCCAGCAGGGCTTCCGCGAGGTCCAGCAGCACATCCGCGTGGTCCTGCCGGCACATCGCGGCGGCCTCGGTGAGCAGACTCACGCGCCTCGAGGTCTGCCGGATCTGCTGGAGCGCCGCGGCGGCGCCGAGGCGCGCGCTGCACGCGACATCGTCGGACTGCGCGGCGTCGACGGCCCGGAGGTACGCGGAGGCCGCCCCGCCGTAGTCGCCGGTGCGGGCCTTGGCCCTCGCGAGGATGAGGAGCGCGCGGTCGCCGAGCCCGGTCCGGTCGATGTCGGGATGGCGGGCGGCCTCGGCCGCGTCGTCGAACCGGCCGAGGGTGAGCGACGCCCTGGCCACCAGGACCTGGGCGAGGCCGGAAACCTCCTCGCCCGCGTTCTCGCTGGAGAGTCTCCGGAGCCGCTGGACCACGCTCGCCTGCACGCCGCCCCGCAATTCGGTCGAGGCCTCAACCAGCGCGGCCTCCGCCTTCGTCAGAACGGGACGAAGCCCCTCGAGCCGGTCGCCCGCGCCGGTCTGGGCCTGCGCCGCCGCGGCTCCGAGCGCGAGCAGAGCCAGGGTGGACGCGGTGAGGCGTCTCCGGCGCGAATCCATCCGCGCCTCCGGGCGGCTGCTGGAGCTTTTCACGGCGGTGTCGCGGAACTACATCGGGCCGAGGGCCGACGGATCCCCGCCGGCCAGGAGCCGGACCAGCTCATCGTGGAAGTAGTTGGTGTTGTTGCGGAGGCCGGGGGAGATGCGGTCGTGGTACATCTGGCGGCCGCGTTCGATGTCTTCCTTCAGACGCGAATGAAGATCCTTCGCCTTGCGCCCCTCGGTGACCTTGGCCTCGTTGTAGAGCTTGATCTCGCTCACGATGAGCCTCGCGAAGCGCTTCGCGTCCTCGTGCGCCTTGGTCTCCTCGGGGGAGAGAGCGGGAGCGGCGGGAGCGGCGGCCGGCTTCATCTGCGACATCTGCTGCCGCATCTGGTCCATCTGCGAGGCCGTGAACATCACGGTGCCCGCTCCGTCCGCCTTGGGGGCGGGCGGCGGAGGCGGGGGCGGAGCCACCGGCGGAGGCGCCGCAGCGGCCTGATGCATGGAGGCGACCTGCGAGGGCGTGAACATCACGGTGCCGCCCCCATCCGATGCCGCGGGGGGCGCCGAGGCCCTGGGCGCGGGAGCGGCCGCCGGACGGGCGGCGGCGCCGGGAAGCACCACGGGGGTCGCGGGACGGGCGCCGGGAGTGCGGGGCACGAAGGAGAGCAGGTCGGTCGTCTTCGAGGCGAAGCGCACCAGGGAGTCGATGAAGGCGGCCTGGGCGTCGCTCATCGGACCGGTGGTGTCGCAGTACAGGACGGCCGCGAGCTTGTCGCGGAGGACCATGGGCGCCGCGATCGCGGAGGCTCCGAGGACGCCCATCCGCTGCAGGGCCTGGGCGGTCTGGCCGGCCCCGTTCGGATCGAACAGGATGGGAGCGCGGTCGGTCTGGACGGTCTTGAAGATGGTGTCGTTGCCGAGCGGGATCTGGATCTGCTTGACCGCGTCGTTCGAATCGAAGCCCTTGGCGTACCAGCCCACGGCGTTGGTGCCCTTGATGATGAACATGGCGACGCGATCGACCTGCTTCGCGCTTTCGTTGACCAGGCTGGTCAGGACTTCGGTGAGATTGGCGCCGGTGTCGACTTCCGTCATGGCCGAGAGCAGCACGGCGATGCCGGGTCCGGCTTCGACGGCGGCGGGGGCGGCCACGGGCTCGGGTGGGGCGACGGGATTCGCCGCTATCACTTCATCGATGGCGTTGCCGATCGACCCTTCGTCGATCTTCTCGTCGTAGCGGGCGACGTTCTCCTGAAGTTCGTCGAGCGCTCCGACCAGGTTCGCCTGGTGCTCCACGATGCGCTTCTGGATCTCGACCACCCAGTTCGCCATCTGCTGGCTCACCAGGGCGAGGGTTCTGGCTTTGAGTTCGTCTTCGAGTGCCATGACGTCCTT
>DAORUA010000295.1:0-5079 GCA_035432945.1 Vicinamibacteria bacterium
CACCTTCCATCGAGGCCCCGTCGAAGTGTCGGGGACGGTGTTCGCCTCGCGGGTCGAGCGAGCGGTCCAGTTGAAGAACGTCGGCCCCGCTTCGGTCGCGTTCGAGAATGCGCCCGAGCCCACTCGCACGCACGGCACAGAACTCATCGTTCGCTATCGACACGAAGGATTCCTGGCCATGCTCACCCACGCGTGGACGGTGTCGACGGAGTTCGACGTCGATTCCGGCGCGCGCCGCGACGTTCCCCTCACCCCGACGCACTATGGATCGCTCAATCTGATCTGGGAGAGGGAGGGCGTCGGGGGCGTGGGCCTCGAGGCCTATGCCTTCGGCCGCCAGCCCATCGAGGACGACCCGTCTCTCGTCTCGAGCCCGCCCTACGTCCTCATCGGAGCGCTGGCCCGGCGGCGTTTCGGCCGGCTCCTCGTCTTCATCAATGCCGAGAACCTGCTCGATGTCCGGCAGACGCGCGAGGAGCCGGTGGTCCTCCCCGCGCGCCGTCCCGACGGCCGGTGGCTGGTCGATGCCTGGGCGCCGCTCGATGGCCGCGTCATCAACGGGGGGGTGCGGGTCTTCTTCTAGGCTGTCCCCTTAAGCTCGGGCCGTGGAATCCATTCGCGAACTCTTCCGGATCGGCAACGGCCCGTCCTCGTCCCACTCCATGGGTCCGCGGCGGGCCGCCGACCGTTTCCTGTCCCGCCACGACGGCGCCGCGCGCTATCGCGTCACCCTGTACGGGTCCCTGGCCGCGACCGGGAAGGGTCACCTCACGGACATCGTGCTGGAAGAGGCGTTCGGCGAGCGGCCGCACGAGATCCTGTTCAACATGCAGGAGCGCCTGCCCCGTCATCCGAACGGGATGCTCTTCGAGGCGCTCGACGCCGCGGGCGCGGTTCAGGTTTCCTGGAAGGTCTACTCGGTGGGCGGCGGGGCGATTCGCGCCCACGACCTCGAGGACTGGACGCCGCGCGGCGTCTACGAGCTGTCGAAGATGACCGACATCCTCGGCTACTGCCGGGAGCACCGCCTCGAGATCTGGCAGTACGTCGAGGAATGCGAGGGTCCCGACATCTGGAACTTCCTCGCTGGGATCAATGCCGCCATGCAGGCGGCGATCGACCGCGGCCTCGCCGGCAAGGGCATCCTGCCCGGGATCATCAAGCTGCCGCGCAAGGCCCGGAGTTACCACGCGCGCGCCATCTCGCGCGGCGGTCTGCTCGCGCGCACCGGCACGCTCTCGGCCTACGGCCTCGCGGTCAGCGAGGAGAACGCGGCGGGCGGGGTCGTGGTCACCGCCCCCACCTGCGGAGGGTCGGGCGTGGTGCCCGCGGTCATGCGTTACCTGCGCGAAACCCTTCCCGCCAACGAGAACGCGATCCTGCGCGCGCTGGCCACCGCCGGCCTCATCGGCAACCTCATCAAGACGAACGCGAGCATCTCCGGGGCCGCGGTCGGATGCCAGGGCGAAGTGGGCGCGGCCTGCGCCATGGCCGCGGGCGCGGCCGCCCAGCTCATGGGCGGCACCAACGATCAGATCGAGTACGCGGCCGAAGTCGGGATGGAGCATCACCTCGGTCTCACCTGCGATCCCGTCGCGGGCCTGGTCCAGATCCCCTGCATCGAGCGCAACGCGGTGGCGGCCGACCGGGCCGTCCACTCCGCCGAGTTCTCCATGCTTTCGGACGGCGCGCACCACATCTCGTTCGACGAAGTGATCGAGGCCATGAAGAAGACGGGGGCCGACCTGCACGAAGCCTACCGGGAGACCAGCATCGGCGGCCTCGCCGGCCTCGCCTCCTCGCCGCCGAGCCTCATCGGAAACGAGTGCGCGTGACCTCCGCTCCAAGGTTCGTCCCGCTCACCACTTTCGTGGAACGCCCGCTCGAGGGGATGAAGGCCCGCGCCCGCGAGTTCTACGAGGAGATCCGAAGCCGCCGCACCGTGCGCGAGTTCTCTCCGCGCCCCGTCCCCCGCGAAGTCATCGAGGATTGCCTCCGCGCCGCCGGGACCGCGCCCTCGGGCGCCAATCTCCAGCCCTGGCACTTCGTGGTGGTGACCGATCCCGACACGAAGAAGCGGATCCGCGAGGCCGCCGAAGTCGAGGAGCGCGAGTTCTACGCCGGCAAAGCCCCACAGGAGTGGCTCGACGCGCTCGCTCCCCTCGGGACCGACGAGAACAAAGGCTACCTCGAAGTGGCGCCCTGCCTGATCGCGGTCTTTGCCCAGAACTATGCCCTCCTCGATGATGGCCGCAAGGTCAAGAACTACTACGTGACCGAGTCGGTGGGCATCAGTCTCGGCTTCCTGATCGCCGCCCTCCATCACGCGGGTCTCGCCACCCTGACCCACACTCCCTCGCCCATGGGGTTCCTTTCGACCGTGCTGGAGCGGCCCGCGAACGAACGGGCGTATCTTCTGCTCGTGGCGGGCTATCCGGCGGATGACGCGCGCGTCCCCGACATCGCGAAAAAGCCGCTCGACGAGATCGCCACGTTTCGCTGAGGATCTTCCCATGCCCCAACCATCGTCGCCTCTCGTGATCGGCTTCGCGCAGGTGGCGCCGGTCTGGCTCAACCGCGGAGCGACCCTCGCCAAGGTGGTCGCGGCCATCCACCGGGCCGCCGATCAGGGCGCTTCCGTGGTGGGCTTCGGCGAGTGCCTCGTCCCGGGGTATCCGTTCTGGCTGGAACTCACGGACGGCACCCGCTTCAACGACCCGATCCAGAAGGAACTGCACGCCGAGTACCTGCGCCAGGCCGTGACCATCGAGGACGACCACCTGCGGTCGGTCCAGGAGGCGTGCGCGGAGCGGCGGATCAACGCGGTCCTGGGCATCCTCGAGAAGCCGCGCGATCGCGGCGAGAGTGCTTATGCCTGCTGCGTGGTGATCGGGGCGAATGGCGACGTCCTCTCCGCCCATCGCAAGCTCATGCCCACCTACGAAGAGCGCCTGGCCTGGTCGATCGGCGACGGGCATGGCCTGCGGACCCATCTCATCGGCGAGTTCACCCTGGGCGCGCTCAACTGCTGGGAGAACTGGATGCCGCTCGCCCGGGCCGCGCTCTATGGTCAGGGCGAGGACCTGCACGTCGCGATCTGGCCGGGGTCCTTGCGCAACACCGACGATCTGACCCGCTTTATCGCGAAGGAGTCGCGCTCGTATGTGCTCTCGGTCTCGGGCCTGATGCGCCTGTCCGACTTTCCGGAGGCCACGCCCTATCGGGCGGCGATCCTCGCCGGCCATCGCGGCGGCGATTTCCTGGCCGACGGAGGCTCGTGTCTGGCCGCCCCCGACGGTTCGTGGGTGATTCCTCCCGTGGTTGGCGAAGAGTGCGTCCGGGTCGCGGCGATCGACCACGCGTTCGTCCGCCGCGAACGTCAGAACTTCGATCCCTCCGGGCACTATTCGAGGCCCGACGTGCTGCGACTGAGCGTGAACCGCGAGCGTCAGGGTTCCGTCGATCTCATCGACTGATCCTCCTTTGGACCTTTTTTGGATCAATTCAGGAGTTTGTTAGGGACTCCCTGATCCGCGCGGCCGGACACTTCATGTGTTCCTACAGGAGGACACATGAAGCGCTTCAATTCTCTGGTCGCCGTCGTTCTCGTCTCTCTTCCCTTCGCCGCCGCTGCGCAGGATTCCGTCCCGCCCCTTCCGCCCCCGGCGCAGGCCGCCGAAGTCCCGGGGGCCGAGATCGTCACCGTCCGGCTGAAGGACGGCAGTTCCCTTCGCGCCCGGATCATTGCTGAGGATGAAAGAGGTTTGAAGATCGTCACCGTGGGCGGCATGGCCATGGAGTTGGCGCGCGCATCGGTGGATCGCGTCGAAAGAGCGGGCGAGACCGGGACCCGCCCCTCCGACTCGAATTACACCCGCCTCCTCTTTTCGCCCACCGGAAGGCCCCTGGGCAAGGGAGAAGGCTATTTCTCCGACCACTACGTGGTCTTCCCGGGCGTCGCCTACGGCCTGACCGACAACATCAGCGTCGGGGGCGGGTTGTCCGTGGTGCCGGGCCTGGGCCTGAGCGACCAGCTCTATTACGGGACCGCCCGCGTGGGCAAACAGTTCTCCGAAAGCGTCGCGGTTTCGGGAGGGGTTCTCGTGGCCCGGGGTGGAGAGGGCGAGACGAGCACCCTGGGCGTGGGATTCGTAATGGCCACCCTCGGCAAGCCCGATAAGAGCCTGACCGTCGGCGGCGGCGTGGCTCGGACGGTCAGCGAGGAGTACTACACGGAGTACACGGGAAGGGGATGGCAGGGCAATTTTCGGAACAAGGTCGAGTACACCCCGGTGGTGATGGTTGGTGGCACCGCGCGACTGTCGCCAAGGCTGGCGCTTGTCTCCGAGAACTGGCTGGTTCTGAGTGAGGACTTCAAGCTCTCCGAGCAGCCGTTCGCGGTGGGGGTGCGCTTCCTGGGTGATCGACTGACCGCGGATGTGGGGGTGGTCCTGATCGGCGAGGTGATCGAAGATGGGTTCCCGCTTCCCTGGCTTTCCGTGACGTATCACTTCGGGAAGAGCCGGTAGCGGGGAGGCTTCAGAGGCGTCTTCGAGCGCCGTTTATGGCCTTGCGCACGTGGCCGCCCGCGGCCTCGAGCTTCAGTCTTGCGCAGGGGGCTTCGATCTTCAGCAGGCCCATCACGATCGCGGTCTTCACCTCGTTGTTCGCGGCGCGCAGGAGGCGGTCGGCTTCCACGAGGTCCACGGAGGCCGAAACCGCCACGATCCGGCGCGCGCGATCCTCGAGCTTCTTCGAGGTCTGCTTCAGGTCGACCATGAAGTTGGTGTAGGCCTTGCCCACCCGGACCATGGCCGCGGTGGTGATGGCGTTCAGGACCGCCTTGGTCGCCGATCCGGCCTTGAGCCGGGTCGATCCGGTGAGCACTTCCGGACCGGTGCGGATGGCGATGATCACGTCGGCGATGGAGGAGAGCCTGGCCTGGGGCGCGCAGGTCACGAGCACGGTCTTCGCCCGGCGGGCCCGGGCCTTCTTGAGGGCGGCCCGCACGAAGGGCGTCACCGAACTCGCGGAGATGCCGACGACCACGTCCTTCGACGTGACCGCGGCCACCGCCTT
>DAORUA010000296.1:0-3039 GCA_035432945.1 Vicinamibacteria bacterium
CATGCCGGCCGGCCTCCTCGATGGCGCCCTCGGCGTGCCCTGAGGCCCTCGGCCCTCCCCCGGAAATCTCCACCCAGAACTCACCCACGACAAAGAACGGCAACTCACCTTCATGACCTCCTCGATGTTCTTCGCCCGTCTCAAACCGCGCGCCTTCGGCCTCCTCGCGGCGGCCCTGATCCTCGCTCTCCTTTCCGGGAACAGCGCCTTCGCCGAAACGGCGGAAGTGGTGATGGAGGGCAAGGTCGTGGACCAGACCGGAGCCATCGTGTCCGGGGTCAAGGTGATCCTCATCGGCACCACCACGCGCCAGGTCACCTCCGACAAGGAGGGCCGGTTCCGCCTGTCCATGCCCGAGGGGACCTACGTCCTGACCGCGGAAAAGACCGGCTTCGTGTCCTACGCGGCCGCCAACATCGAGATGAAGGCGGGCGCTCCCATGACCCAGGATATCCGCCTGGAGGTCGCGCGTTCCGAGGACGTGACCGTCGAGGAGAACGCGACCGCGCTCAGCCTGGGCGCCTCCGAGAACGCGGGCGCCATCGTGCTGAAGGAACAGGATATCGAAGCGCTCCCCGACGATCCCGATGAACTGGCTTCCTACCTCCAGGCCCTGGCCGGGAACTCGGGCGGCCCCAACGGCGGCCAGATCTACATCGACGGCTTCACCGGAGGCCGCATCCCGAGCAAGGCCTCCATCCGGGAGATCCGGATGAACTCGAACCCGTTTTCCTCGGAGTTCGATCGCATGGGCTTCGGCCGCATCGAGATCATCACCCGCCCGGGCACCGACCGGTATCGCGGCGGCGCCTCCATGCGCTACAACAGCGACAACCTCAACACCCGGAACCCCTACGCTCCGAACAAGCCCCCCTACTCGCGCGAGGACTACAGCTTCGAGCTCGCGGGGCCGATCGCCAAAGGCCGGGCCTCCTTCTCGTTCGACACCGACTACCGGAGCGTGGACGACAACCAGACCATCAACGCCACCGTGCTCGACCCGAACCTCGTCCCCACGCCCTTCGCGCTCACCATCACCCGCCCGCAGAGCCGCTTGAGCTACTCGCCCCGCATCGACTGGCAGATCAACGACAAGCACTCCCTGACCGTTCGCTACTCCCACTCGGAGAACGAAGCCACCGACAGCGGCATCGGCGGGTACAACCTGCAGTCGAGGGGATACGACTCGAGCAGCTTCGACAACAACGGCGACCTCACCCTCAACAGCATCCTGGGCAAGGCGGTCAACGAGGTGCGTCTGCGCTATGGCGCGACCGGCCGCGACCAGGTCTCCCAGAATCCCTCGGCGGCCCTCGTGGTTCAGGAGGCCTTCTCGAGCGGCGGCGCCGCGGTGGCATCGGCGACCGATGGTTCGCGCTTCGAACTCTCGAACGTGGTGTCGTGGGCCACCAAGAAGCACGCCTTCCGCAGCGGCTTCAGGATCCGCCGCACCACCACCGACGAGCTTTCGCGCAACAACTTCGCCGGTATCGTGACCTTCGCGGGCGGCGTCGGCCCGGAGCTCGACGCCAACTTCAATCCGGTTCTCGGGGCCGATGGCAACCCGATCCTCGGCCCCGTGGACAGCATCGAGCGGTACCGTCGGACTCTCGGCCTGCAGGCGAAGGGCTTCTCCCCGTCGCAGATCCGGCTCCTCGGGGGCGGCCCCTCGCAGTACACGGTGGCGGGCGGGAATCCCGGCGCCAACGTAGCCCAGACCGACGCGGGCATCTTCTTCAACGACGACTGGAAGAAGACCGATCGGCTCGTCCTCGGCCTCGGTCTTCGCGCCGAGACCCAGAACAACCTCTCCGCCCGCCTGGACATAGCGCCCCGCGTGTCCTTCGCGTATTCGCTCAAGATGAACAAGGATGGGTGGACCCCGAAGACGATCACCCGCGGCGGGTTCGGGGTCTTCTACGAGCGCGTCAACGACAGCCTGACCCTGGACGCGAATCGGTACCTCGACGGCGGGCGCCTCCAGTACGTGGTGACCGACCCCGCCATTCTCGACACCATCAAGGTGACGAACGGATCCGTGACGAGCGCGCCTACCGCGGAGATACTGAATCGCTTCTCGCAGCCGCAGAACACGAGGGTCGTCGATGAGGAAGCCAGGGCGCCCCGGTCGATCCAGGGCTCGCTCTCCGTGGAGCAGCAGATAAGCCGCTTTACCGGTTCCCTCGCCTTCATCGCCTCCCGCGGCGACCACCAACTCCGCTCGCGGAACATCAACGCCGTCCGCGCCGACGGCACGCGCCCCCTGGACATCCCCGGCGCGGTCTACGCCTACGAGAGCACGGGGCGGAACAAGCAGTTCCAGATGGTGGCGGGCCTCTCCACCCGTCCGGGCCAGAGGAACTCATTCTTCGTCCGCTATTTCCTCGGCTGGGCCAAGGGCGACACCGACGGCGCGGGCACCTTCCCAGGCGTCCCCTCCGACCTCGAAGCCGACTACGGCCGCGCCTCGGGCGATGTGCGCCACCGCTTCATGGCGGGGGGCAACCTCGTGGCGCCCTGGGACATCAGGATCGGTCCCATGCTCATCCTGTCGACGGGTCGGCCCTACAACATCACCACCGGACGAGACACGAATCTCGACACCCTTTTCACGGATCGGCCGAGCTACGGAACCGCGGGCCAGATCGGCGTGGTCGACACCGAGTACGGTTTCCTCAACACCAACGGCATCGGCGAGATCATTCCCCGGAACTACGGTGAAGGGCCGGCCTTCGCGAGCCTCTCCCTGCGCATCTCCAAGACCATTCTCTTCAAGAAAGCCCAGGCCGCGGCTCCGCCCACCGGCGGCGGACCCGGCATGGGCGCGCCTCCCATGGGCGGGGGCGGAGGCGATCACGGCGGGGGCGGAGGCATGATGGGCGGCCGCGGTATGGGCGGAGGCGGAGGCCCGGGCCTGACCCTGACCATCAACATCTCGAACCTCACGAACCGCAAGAACGAGGGAACGCCGGTCGGCAATCTCACCTCCACGGATTTCGGGCAGTCCAAGAACCTCGCCGGCTTCTTCATGGGCTTCGG
>DAORUA010000296.1:3139-5059 GCA_035432945.1 Vicinamibacteria bacterium
CCGGCCTCGATCATCTTCCGCGCCGGCGCGAACCTGCCGAGCTTCAGGAAGAAGGACGCGGCCGGCATCAACGTGGCCACCACTCCCGCGCGGGCCATCGCCGCGATGCCGTCGTCGGAGACCTGGATCAGGTGGTCCGCGGAGCGCGCACCCAACTCGGCCGCGAGCGCGGCGCCTCCCTGGTCGGAGAACTCGTCGGCGTGGATCCTGAGCGCCAACCCGGCCGCGGAGGCCGCTTGAAGGATACGGCGGCTCTCCTCCGTGGTGAAGACGCCGCGCTCGCAAAACACATCGGCGAACTCGGCGAGGCCGAGTCGCGCGATCTCGGGAATGGCGGTCTCGACCATCTCGGAGATGTAGCCCTCGCGATCCGCTCTCCGGTCCAGCGGGACCTCGTGGGCGCCCAGGTAGGTGCGAACCACCCGGACCGGATGGCCTTCCGCGGCCGCGGTGATCGCCTGGAGGGAGGTCTTCTCCGCAGCTACGGACAGTCCATAGCCGCTCTTCACCTCCACCGAGGTCGTGCCGTGAGCCAGCGCCCGATCGAGGCGGGCCCGAACGAGGGAGGTCAGGTCCTCGAGCGATACCGCGCGCGTGGCGGTCACGGTCTTCACGATGCCGCCGCCTTGCGCGGCGATTTCCTCGTAGCTCGCACCCGCGAGCCGGGCGCGGATCTCGTCGTCGCGGTCGCCCGCGTAGGCGAGGTGGGTGTGCGCATCGACGAAGCCGGGAATGACCGCGGCCCCGCGCGCATCGATGTCGATCACGCTCGCAGTGGTGCGAACGCTCCCGGCGAGATCGGCCTCGGGTCCCACGAAGGCGATCCGGCCGGCCTTCATGGCCACCGCCGCCCCCTTGAGCGCGCCGATGTCCCTCAGATCCCTGCCGACCCTGGGCCGCGGGCCCTTGAGGGTGGCGAGCAGGCCCACGTTACGAACGACGGTGTCGGCTTCGGGAAGTTCGTGGCTCATCATTCGTGGAGTGCGATCTTCGCAGGATTCCGGGAGCCCTTGTGACCACCGGCGCGCGCCTCGCGATACCATCGAGGACGATGAGACGCCCCTTCCTGGATCGACCCGTGGCCCTCCTCGGCCAGCACCTGCCCATGGCCTCGCTGCTCCTGATCGTCTTCGCGGTGATCGGGAGCGCGCTCCTGTCCCTCACCACGCGGCTCGGCGTCCCGTCGATCAGCCTCGCTCTTCTCTCGCCCTCGCTGGTGCTGGGCGGACAGGTCTGGCGGCTCGTGACCTGGGCCTTCTTTGAACTGGACGGGCAGAACCTGGTGTTCGGAGCCTTGATGCTCGGCTTCTTCGGCCGGGACCTGGCCGCGGTCTGGGGCGGGGCCAGGTATCTCCTGGTCTGCGCGGGCATCGCGTTCTTCGCGGGAGGACTGACCACCCTGCTCGGGCTCGCCTGGGGCGACGTGTCCCGCGCCCAGTACCTCTCCATCTGGCCGCTCGCGGACGCGCTGACCGTGGCCTGGTCGCTCCTGTTCCCGAACCGCACCATCCTCTTCATGTTCGTCCTGCCCGCGGCGGGACGGAACCTGCTCTACGCGACGCTCGGCATCACCGGGCTCTTCGCGGTCATGTACGGTTTCTCGAACTTCGCCCCGCACTTCCTGGCCATGGGGGTCATGTACGCGTACATCCGCGGGGGCACGGCGCTGGCCGCGCAGCTGAAGCTCAATCGCCTGCTCGCTCCGAAGCGCAGCAACCCCGGCCTCAAGGTCGTGGACGGAGGGTGGAACAAGGACTCCGGCAAGGGCCCGAACGACTCGCGCTGGGTCCACTGATCGGCAGGACGGACGCCTCAGGCGGTCTTTACGGGTCGCTCTCCGAAGATGGCGGTGCCGACCCGGACGATGGTGGCGCCTTCTTCGATCGCTGCCTCGAAGTCGTGGCTCATCCCCATCGACAG
>DAORUA010000297.1:0-3860 GCA_035432945.1 Vicinamibacteria bacterium
GAACCGAGCCGTTCAAGTTCACGAAACAGGGCGACACGTACTTCGGGCGGGGCACCACCGACGACAAGGGGCCGGCCCTCACCGCTCTCCTCGGGGCCAGGGCTGCGCTCGACGCGGGGGTCCCGGTGAACGTGAAGTTCCTTTGGGAAACGGAGGAGGAAGTGGGCTCGCCTCACTTCGCCGAGACCCTGCGGACGATCGGCTCCGCCGCCGCTACCGACGCGGTGGTGGTCTCGGACACGGTTTGGGTTTCGCGGGGACGGCCCTCACTTTCCGCGGGTCTGCGCGGACTGCAGCGCTTCACCTTCCACCTCGAGACCGCCGAGACCGACCAGCACTCGGGAACCACGGGCGGCGCCGCCCGCAACCCCGTGGCCGAGCTTGCCCAGGTCGCGAGCGAGATGTTCGACGCGCGGACCGGCCGGGTGAAGATCCCGGGCTTCTACGACGACGTCGAGAAGCTGACCAAGAAGCAGGTCGCTGATTTCAAGGCCTCGGGGTTCAGCGTCAAGGGGTTCATGAAGGACCACGGCTTCAAGTCGATCCGGACCAGGGACCCGCTCGAAGTGATGAAGCGGCTCTGGGCCTTGCCGACTTTCGAAGTGCACGGCCTGGTGGGCGGTTACACGGGTCCGGGAGTCAAGACCATCGTGCCGCCTCGCGCCGAGCTCAAGGTCTCCGTCCGTCTGGTCCCGAACATGACCGGCGGGAAGGTGGTCAAGCTCGTGAAGGCGTTCGTGAAGAAGAGGAACCCCGACGTAAGGGTGGAGGCCGGTTCGGCGGCCTCTCCTTATAAGGGGATCACCAGCGGGCCCTGGGTCGAGGCGGCCGCCAGTTCCATCAAGCTCGCGTTCGGCAAGTCCCCGGTGTTCGTCCGGGAGGGCGGCACGATCGGCGCGGTCCTCTCGATGGAGCAGATTCTGAAGTGCCCGATCGTCTTCATGGGGCTGTCGCTGCCCGACCACGGATATCACGCCCCGAACGAGAACTACGACTGGGGCCAGGCGGGCGGCGGGATCGTGGCCTTCGCGAAGTTCTTCGAACAGGTCGCAGCGATCCGGTCCTGATCGCGTCCCGAGGCGTCGGCCCGCGGCTTGGAACATCAGCCTCCGGATCTGCTTGAACGGCAGGTCGCCGTAGGTCAGGAGGGTGTCGTTGAACCGCTTCAGCGTGTAGTGCTCGCCCATCCGGCGTTTGTACTCGTCGCCAGGGACGCGGTTTTCAGCATGACGCCCGGATCCTTCTCGGCAACGGCTGCTGGCTGCATCTGGTTCACAACTGGCGGGAGGCTTGCCGCCGCGAGCACCCCCGCGTAGTGAAGCGTGTGGAATCGCGGTGGAGGCACGCTGGTCGCGAGCCGGCGGCCTGGCCTCGGGCCACCAGCTCACTCCCTTGCTCGTACCAGGCGCCGTCCAGGGCGATCGTGTGCAGATGTGGATTGAGCCGCATGTCGGAGCCCCAAGTCGCTAACTGACGCGCCGGTTCCGTCCGTAAGCGCGTCATCCCCAGGGGAGCTTTGCGCTGGCCCAAGGCCAGCGCTGGCGCGCTCCCGAGGGGCCAGCCTCACGCTCCCCCGAGGGATCCCCCCGCCCAGATGGAACCCGCGCGCCAACCCCAGATCGTTTGCGGGGAGAATCCGCACGATGCTGCCCGCCCGCCCCGCGATCGGTGTTTCCCTGGTCAGCTCTTGTGGCCGAGGTTCAGCGCGAACTCGATCCCGACCTGCGGCTCGCCGTGCTCCAGGCCGACCGGGAACGTCAGGGTCGGCCGGATCGTGACTCTCCTGTACACAAGGCCCACGCCAACCGTTACCTCGACATAGCCATCCGAGGCATTCCTCTCTCCGACGCTTATCTGCGAACTCACATAGGCGGCTCCGGCGAATGGGACGAGGCCAAACGTGGGAGAACCCGTCATTAGAACGCCGATGTTGCCGCCGAACCACAAGACTCGGCCAGAGCCCTCGACCCCTCCCGAGCAGATTGTGTTCCCTCCCGTGGGCGTGCTGCAGTTGTCGTACGAGGCAGGTCCGCTCTGCCTCAGCAAGCCGGCGAGCGGGCAGAACTCGATCTTCCTCGCCTCCGACAAGGAGATCCCATACCCGCCCGCCACGCCAACAAGGTCGGCAGACGCGTCGTCTGTCGTCCGCTTCGCCAGGCCCTCGCGGACGAACGGGTTCTCGCTGCCGTAGAGCACCATCGAGGCGGCCACGCTCGCGAAGGGTCCCCGCGTGGCGCCGAACGAGAGCCGGACCCCCGCCGAGGCATCTCCGGCGGTGCCACCGAACCCCGCGCCGATCCCGCCGCCCCCGACTCCGATGCGGACGTGCCCGCTCGAGAATGGCGCGGCTCCCGTGCAGACCTGCCCCTCGGCCGAGCGCGCGGAGATGGTGATTGCCAGCACGATGGCGAACAGGCGCGCCACTGAAAAAGCGGCAATGAAAAACCGAGAACCAGGAAGGGAGTTGGGCATGACGGATCCGAGCCTCCGATTCGGGCGCGTTCAGTGGGCCCACACGCGTCGGGCGAGTGTACTGCGTATCTTGACGACTCCGGATCGTTTGCGGGCAGAATGCGCAGGATGCTGAAGGCCCGCCCGCGATCGGTGTTTCCCTGGTCTGCGCGCTGCCTTGCATCACTCGCGCCCACTTCCCACACCGTTGAGACGACGGGGCGGAGTACAGGGCGCAACCTCGACCTTGCCTTCTGGCATGGGGACTCCAGGAAGTTCGAGGGAGAGGCCCCGAGGGTAGCCCCGGCTAGTGTCGTCTGGGGTCCACTCATCGTTGGGGAATCAGCGCGGTGAGGCAGCGTCGGGCCTCATCGGTGAGCCTCGGGGCTCTCGTCCGTGAACCTTGGTCGAGAGCGCTGGCGTTGAGGCCATTCTCGAACGCTTCACGGCCAGCCGTGGAGAACCAAGAGATGCGGACCTTTCGGACCCTG
This sequence comes from Vicinamibacteria bacterium, assembly GCA_035432945.1. GTDB lineage: Bacteria > Acidobacteriota > Vicinamibacteria > Fen-336 > JAGNNV01 > JAGNNV01. The sequence continues at coordinate 2,943 of DAORUA010000297.1, forward strand.
GGCGCCATGGGCAGGCCGTATCATCGAAATTCCAATCGGCATGCCGCTCACCCCCACTTTGCTTCTCGTCCCCTCGGTGTCGGCGGGCCAGATCCTCCTGCGCCGCCTGGCCCGGGAGAAGAGGGCCATCGCCGCCATTTCGGCCATGCGGCCCAAGGACCTGGCCCTGAAGATGGCGGAGGGGAAGTGCCATGCCCAGGGCCTCCTCGCCTGGCAGAGCGGCCACGGCGCCCTGCTTTCCGCGAAGCTCCTGGCCTCTCACCCTGAACTTCTCAAGCCAGGTCTTCCCGAAGCGCCCGTGGCCCGGGTCCTCGCGCGCACCCTCGAGGATCTGCGCGCGGCCGGGATCAGGCCGAGGGCGGTCCTGAGGCTTTCGGAACGCAGCCAGAGTCCCGAGGACCGCTCGCGCCTGCTCGGCGTCGCGAAGATCTACGAGCGCTTCCACGCCGAGATCGAGTCGAAGTTCTTCGACGAGACCCGTCTTTTCGCGGAGGCCGAGACCGCGGAGGCTCCGTTTCTCCTCGGCGCCACCGTCTTGTTCTCGCCCGATCTCGAACCGCGGCCGGACGAGTTCCGTTTTCTGAAGTCGCTCGCGGCCCGCTTCGGCGCCCGCCGGATCGAGGGCGGCGAATCGAGAATCGCGGGGGCGTTCTCGATGTTCTCGGACGAGGCGCGCATCCCCACCGTGCCCTGGGCCGAGACCGTCTTCGCCCCCGTGGCCCGCCCATCGAGCCCCGAAATCACCCGTCTGACCGGGGCTCTCTTCGAGGCTCCGGGCCCGTCGCCGCACGTCACTTCCCTCCACTCCGGGGTCTCCTGGGTCACCGCCCCGGGCGAGGCCAGCGAAGTCCGTTCCATCGCGCGCCTCGTCTTGAAAGCCGCCCGGGAGGGAATGCCGTTCGACGACATGGCGGTGGC
>DAORUA010000297.1:3960-5057 GCA_035432945.1 Vicinamibacteria bacterium
CCCTCGGTCTTCGACCAGATCACCCGCGAACTCAAGGTCGTCTCCGGCATCGACCGGTTCCGCAAGGCGCTCGATCATTTCATCAGCGAGGAAGCGAAGGCCTCCACGACCCTCTCCGCGGGCCACCGAGTCTCGCGGGGCCGAAGGGTGAAGGCGGCGAAGGCGCTCCTGACCCTGGTGGAGAAGCTCCAGGCGAGCCTCGCTTTCACCTCGGAGAAGCTCCCCCTCGACGCGTGGTCCACCAGACTCATCGCCCTTTGTAACGACTGGATCCGGCCGACCAGCGAGGTCGAGGAGACAGAACGTCAGCTCGTGCGCGAAACCCTCGAGGAACTTGGAGCCCTCGCCGCGGTCTCGACGCCGGTTCCCTTCGATCGCGTCCTCTCCGTCATCGAGGCGCAGTTCGATCGGAAGCGCCGGCCCCTCGAGGAACGCTCGCGGGTGGGCGTGCACGTGGGCTCTCCCGAGGCGCTTTCCGGCGGCCGCTTTCGGTTCGTGGCCCTCCTGGGCCTCGTCGAGGGCCGTTTTCCGGGAGTGTTCCGGCCCGACCCCTTCCTGCTCGATCCCGAGCGCAAGGCGCTCAGCGATGAGGTCGCCGCCGTCCCTCCGCCCAAGGCGGTCACTCAACTGAGTCTGTTCGATGAGGAGCCAGCACAGGTGTTCACCGGCGGAATCACCCTTCCCACCACGGACACGCGGGTGGCCCAGGTCCGCCGCATGTTCGCGAGAACCCTGCGCCAGGCCGAGGAGAGACTCGTCTTGTCCTACCCGCGCGCCGACGAGCAGACCGGCCGCGAGCGTCTTCCTTCCCTCTTTCTGATGGCGGCCCTGCAGGCCTTCAAGGGAGTGACGGTCAACGCGGACGATCTTCACAAGATCGTGACCGAGGATGAGGACGGCCATGCCGACATGGACCTGAGCATCGATCTTGGTGAGCGGGACACCGAGGTGGTGGCGCGGCACGGCCTCGCCGCGGTCTCGTGGCTCGAAGCCGAGCGCCCGTTCCTCCGCGCGGCTCACGAGCTTTCGCGGGGGCGGGGGGCGCGGCGCCTGTCGCCCTACGACGGCCTCATCGGCCGCGAGGACGCGGATTCGGA
>DAORUA010000298.1:0-5021 GCA_035432945.1 Vicinamibacteria bacterium
CAGGCTGCGCATGCGCAGGCCCACGATGCGGAAACCCGCCTTCTCGATGCGCGAGAGGATCGCGCCCGCGTTGCCGGCCTTCACCGCGTCCGGCTTGATGATCGAAAACGTCTTCTCCATGTCCTGCCTTTCAGAATTCACTCGTTGATTCGCGTCCCGCGCCGGGCCGCTTCTACTTCTTCTTTCCCAGGATCTTCGCGACCATGGCGCCCATGTCCGCGGGCGACTTGACCACGTGGATGCCGGCCGCGCGCATGGCCTTCATCTTCTCCTCGGCGGTGCCCTTGCCCCCGGAGATGATGGCGCCCGCGTGGCCCATCCGGCGCCCTTCGGGCGCCGTCTGTCCGGCGATGAAGCCGATCACCGGCTTCTTCACGTGGGCCTTGATGTACGTCGCCGCATCCTCTTCGGCGGACCCGCCGATCTCCCCGATCATGACGATGGCCTTGGTGGCTTTGTCCTTGTTGAAGAGTTCGAGGGCCATGCGATGGGTGGTGCCGATGATGGGGTCGCCCCCGATGCCGATGCAGGTCGACTGACCGATGCCGAGGGCGGTCAACTGGCCCACCGCCTCGTAGGTCAGCGTGCCGCTGCGGCTGACCACGCCCACCGAACCGCCCATGTGGATGTGGCCGGGCATGATCCCGATCTTGCACTTCTCCCCCGGCGAGATGATGCCGGGACAGTTCGGGCCGATGAGCCGGGTCTTCTTGCCCTTGAGGAACGTGGAGGCGCGCATCATGTCGAGGACGGGGACGCCCTCGGTGATGCAGACGGCGAGAGCGAGATCGGCGTCCGCCGCTTCCATGATCGCGTCCGCCGCGCCCTGCGGCGGCACGAAGATCAGCGAGCAGTTGGCTCCGGTCTTCCGCACCGCTTCCTGCACGGTGTTGAACATGGGGAAGCCCTCGATGGTGGTCCCTCCCTTGCCGGGAGTGATGCCGCCCACGATGTTGGTGCCGTATTCGCGGCAGGCCATGGCGTGGAACGTCCCATGCTTGCCCATGCCCTGGACGATGACGCGTGTGTTCCGGTCAACGAGAACGCTCACTTGCGGCCTCCTTTCGCCGGCGCCTTGGCTTTCGAGACGGGTTTCGCCTTCGCGGGAGCGGGGGCGCCCGAGACCGAGGCCACCACCTTCTTGGCCGCCACCATCATGTTGTCCGCGGTCTGGAAGGCGAGGCCGGAGTTGAGCAGCATCTGCTTGCCGAGTTCTTCCTTGTTGCCCTTCATGCGCACCACGATGGGCACCTTCACCCCGAGGTCCTTCACCGCGGCGATGACGCCCTCGGCGAGAACGTCGCAGCGCAGGATCCCTCCGAAGATGTTTATGAAGACCGCCTTCACGTCCTTGTCGGCCATGAGGATGCGGAACGCGTTCTTGATCTGGTCGGCGTTGGCGCCGCCGCCCACGTCGAGGAAGTTCGCGGGCGACCCGCCCGCGAGCTTGATGATGTCCATGGTGGCCATGGCGAGGCCGGCCCCGTTCACCATGCAGCCGACGTTGCCGCCGGGCAGCTTGATGTAGTTGAGCGAGTGCTTGCTGGCCTCGACCTCGAGCGGCTCTTCCTCGTCGAGATCGCGGTAGCCGCGCAGGTCGGGATGACGGTCGAGGGCGTTGTCGTCGAAGTTGATCTTCGCGTCGAGCGCGTAGAGCACGCCGTCGGCGGTGAGCATCCACGGGTTGATCTCGAGGAGGGACGAGTCGGTCTTCTCGAAGGCGTCGTACAGCGCCCGGATGAACTGCACCGCCTGCCCCACCACCGCGTTCGGCAAGCCGAGCCCGAAGGCGATCTGCCGAGCCTGGAAGGCCTGGAAGCCGACCGAAGGGTCTACGTACTGCTTGAGGATGGCCTTGGGGTTCTTGGCCGCGGTCTCCTCGATATCAACGCCGCCCGCGGAGGAAGCCATCACCACCGGCCGCTGCGACTCGCGGTCCATGACCACCGCGAGGTACATTTCCCGCGCGCCCTCGAGGTTCATCCCCTGCTCGATCAGGACCCGCTTGACCACCCGGCCCTCGGGGCCGGTCTGGTGGGTGACCAGGGTCATGCCGAGCATCTTCTCGGCGAGGTCCTTGCACTCGTCGCGGTTCTTCGCGAGCTTGACCCCGCCGCCCTTGCCGCGGCCGCCGGCGTGGATCTGCGCCTTCACCACGCACGGGTAGCCGAGCCGATTGCCGATCGACACCGCCTCTTCGGGGGTGAACGCCGGTTCGCCGTCCGGCACCTTGACGCCGAACTTCCTGAGGACCGCCTTGCCCTGATATTCGTGGATCTTCACGGGGTCTCCTTTTCGAACTACTTGCTGATGCTGAGGAGTTCCACTTCGAAGATGAGGGTGGCGCCGGGAGGAATCGGGCCCTGCCCCTGGTCGCCGTACGCGCTGTCGGAAGGGCAGGTGAGACGGGCCTTTTCGCCGACCTTCATCTTGGCCACACCCTGGGTCCAGCAGGGGATGACGCCGTTCAGGGGGAACTCGACGGGCTGGCCGCGCTGGATGGAGCTGTCGAAGACCGAGCCGTCGGTGAGCTTGCCCTCGTAGTGGACCTTGACCGTGCTGGTGGCCTGGGGCGAGGCGCCCTTGCCGGGGGTGAGGGTCTGAACCACCGCGCCGGACTCGAGCTTGATGGCACCCGGCTCCGCCGCCGCCTTGGTGACGAAGACGCCGTCCGCGGTCTTGCGGGCCTGGGCGACGCCCACGTTCGCGACCCGGGCCTGCGCCACCTTGGCCTGGAGGAACGGCTCGATGCGGGGCTGGAAGGCGGCCAGATCGAGTTCGGCCTTCTTACCGAGGCTCGCGGCTTCGAGGCCCTTCTGGAACACCGTGAACTCCTCCGGGGTGAGCTTGAACTGGGCGAAGTTCCCGCCCGCGATGAAGCCCATGGTGTAGAGGGTCTTCTGGTCGTCGGTCATCCCGGCGACTCCCGTGGGAGCCGGGGAGGCGGAAGCGGCGGGCGCGGTGGCCGGCTTGTTGCAGGCGACGACCGAGAGGGCGCAGGCGGCAAGGGCCAGCCCGCGAAGGAGTGATGAGTTCAAGAGGGGATCCTCAAATTCTGGTGAAGGGAGGCGCTGCGGTTGTTCGAGCGCGAAGCCTGGCCTGGGGCCACGAATGCGCCAGGGCGGTCAACCGGCGAAGCATACCGCGGGACTACGCTTTTTCGATCTTCACCTTGGACACGCGGTTGCGTTCGACGTCGACCACGGTGAGCCGGTAGCCCTCGATCTGGATCGACTCCCCGCCCTTGGGAACGGAACCGAGCTTCTCCAGGATCAGGCCGCCCACGGTTTCCGCGTCGATCTCGAGGGGAATGGGAATCTCGTAGGACTCGCGCAGGAGGCTGTTGGAAACCGTGCCTTCGACCACCAGTCCCCCGCTCTTCAGGCGCTCGATGGACTTCTCCTCGCCCTCGTCGTACTCGTCGCGGATCTCTCCCACGATCTCCTCGACCAGGTCCTCGAGGGTCGCGATTCCGACCACGCTGCCGTGCTCGTTGATCACGAGGGCCATGTGCGACCGCTTCTTCTGCAGTTCGCGAAGCAGGTCCCCCACGTTCTTGCTGTCGGGGACCACGTGCACGGGATGGAGGCGCGCGCGGATGTCCACGGGCTCGTTCCGCTCCAGGGAGGCGAGGACATCCTTCACATACAGCACGCCCAGGGGATTGTCGAACGTCCCCTCGTAGATCGGCACCCGCGAGAAGCCGCCTTCGACGATCTTCTTCACCGCGGTCTTCTGGTCGGTGGCGACTTCGAGCGCGAACGTCTTGGTTCGGGGAATCATCACGCTGCGAACCGGCATGTCCCGGAACTTGAAGACGCCTTCGAGGAGGCTCGCGTCGCTCTGCGACAGGACGCCCTGCACCCGGCCCTCGGCGACCATGTGCTCGATCTCCTCGGCGGACACGAGCCCCTCGCGCATCGGGCCCTTGAGGCCGAAGAGGCGCAGAACCAGCCGGGTCGACTCCGTCATCAGGCGGAGCGGAACGCGGCTCAGCTTCGCCATCAGCGAGATGGGAATGGCCACCGCGGAAGCGATGGGCACTGCGAAACGGAGAGCCAGGGCCTTCGGCACCAGCTCCCCGAGCACCATCTCGACGTAGACGATGACCACGGACACGATGACGCTCGCGGTGACCGCTGCCGGCGCCCACCGGGGCAGTCCCGCCAGATCCAGCCAGGGTTCGATGTGCCGGCTGGCGAGCCACCCGCCGCAGACCCCGGCGAGGGTGCCGCACACCGTGACCCCGATCTGGACCGTGGCCATGAACCGCTCGGGCTCCTGGCGGAGCAACTCGGCGAGTTGCGCCCCGCGGCTCCCGTCGTCCGCCCTCTTCCGGAGCGCGGCCTTGCGGGCGGAGATGAGCGCGATCTCGCTGCCGGAGAAGAACCCGTTCCCCAGCAGGAGGAAGAATATCGCCCCGAGGATCAGGGCTATGTCGGACATGGGACTGCGGAGTTTAGCGTTTTATGGCCGGGAAGGCCGCGGCCGGCCGCGATCCACTACCCAGCCCGTGCAGCGAGGAGCTGTTGGGTCGTCATTGCGAGGAGCCACTCCGTTGGTAACGCGAGCGCGAAGCCTCCCCTTGGGGGACGAAGCAACCCCCTCCCACCACTACTAGCCCTCAGGCGTCGATCGCCATCCCGTACACCGACTCCGCGGCCTGCATCATGGCCTCGCCCAGGGTGGGGTGCGGGTGGATGGTCTTCGCGATCTCTTCGGTGGTCGTCTCGAGCTGGAGGCCGAGGCAGGCCTCGGAGATGAGGTCGGTGGCGTGCGGCCCCACCATGTGGACGCCGAGAACCTGGTCGTACTTCTTCTCGGAAACCACCTTGATGAAACCGTGGTCGTGGCCCAGGATCCGCGGCTTGGCGAGGTTGCCGAAGTTGAACTTGCCGATCACCACGTCATACCCGCGCTTACGCGCCTCGGCTTCGGAGAGGCCGACGCTCGCCACTTCGGGCTGGCAATAGGTGGCGCCGGGAACCCGGTCGTAGTCGATGGGATCGAAGTGCTTCCCC
>DAORUA010000299.1:0-5010 GCA_035432945.1 Vicinamibacteria bacterium
CAGGGACTTCGACCGGTCGGAGAGTTTCTACTGCGACGTGCTCGACCTCGTTCCCGCCGCGCCCACGGTGATCGAGGGCGAGCTGAGCGCGGCGCTGGGCCTCCCCGCGCGCACGAGGCTGCGCATGGCCTTCCTGTCCGGCCGCGAGGCCGCGGGCGGGCGCCTCGGCATCGTGTCCTACGAAGGCCGCGGCGTCGAAGACGCCCGCGACCTCAAGGACCGCGTGCGGGCTCCCCATCGGGGGGTCCTCGGTCTCACCTTCGAGGTGGAGGACGTGGAGCAGGTCACGCGGAAGGCGCTGGCCCTCGGCGCGACCCTGAGGTGCCCGCCCTCGGCGGAGACCGCCGGATCTTCGACCTCCATCGGCTCGACCGTCGTGTCTCCCGACGGCATTCCCCTCCAATTCGAGGCCGCCGCTCCTTCGGCCTCCGCGGCCTCACGGGCGCCCGCGGAGCCGGCTCCCGCCTTCACCGCGGCCTGCCGCGTCGACGAACTGCCCGAGGGTTCGATACGCGAGCATCGGCCGGGCGACGGCTCGCCCCGGGTGGCCCTGGCCAACGTGGGCGGCCAGGTCTTCGCCTTCGAGGATCGCTGCCCGCACCTGGGCGCGCCCCTCTCTCGGGGGGCGCTGCGAGGGCGGACGCTCGTGTGTCCGTGGCACGCCTGGATGATCGACGTTCCGACCGGCGAGGTCCGGAGAGGCCACGGGGCCGCGGTGCGGCGCTGCCCGACCCGGATCCGCGAGGGCCGGGTGGAAGTGGCGGCCCTCGCGAGGAGCGGCGCGTGAGTCTCGACACCCTGATCGAGCACCGGCGCGTCTTCGCGGAAAAGCGCGTTCTCGCCGACGTGTACGGTGTGTGGTTCGATCGGCTGCTCGACGGCCTGCCGCGCGGCGCGCGCGTTCTGGAGGCGGGCGCGGGCCCCGGCCTGTTCGCGCCCCATGCCCTGGCGACGCGTCCCGACCTTCGCTGGATCGCCCTCGACCTGATCGAGGCTCCCTGGAACGACATCGTCGCGGACGCGCAGGTGCTTCCGTTCCGCGACGGGACCTTCGACGCCGTGGTGGGCGTCGACTTCGTGCATCACCTGTCGACCCCCCTGGAGTTCTTCCGCGACGTGGCCCGCGTGCTCAAGCCGGGCGGCGAACTGCGGGTGGTCGAGCCCTGGGTCTCGCCGTTCTCGTTCCCCATCTACCGGTTCCTGCACCAGGAAGGCGCCACCCTCGGTCTCGATCCCGCGCGTCCCTTTCGCAAGGGCGACGCGAAGGCGCCCTTCGAGGGCGACGCGGGCGTCACCCGCGCCATTGTCACGAAGATCGACGACGCGGCCTGGCGGCGGATCGGCTATGCCCGCGGCCCCGAGTTCACGCCCCTCAATGGCTTCGCCTACCTGCTGAGCCTGGGCTTCAAGCGGCCTTCGCTGCTGCCGCGTTCGCTCGCGGCCGCGGTGATCGCGCTCGATCGTGTGCTGCCCTCCGCTCTCACCGCGATGCGCATCGATCTGCGCGCGCGAAAACCCTCCTGAGCGGACCTACCAGATGTCCCCGACCGTGAATCCCTCGGGGAAGGGATCGGTGGGATCGAGGGTGTAGGTCGTGAAACCGGTGATCCACGCCCGCCCGGAGATCGAAGGAATCACCGCGTTGTAAGGGCCCACCGTCGTCTCTTCGAGGAGGCACCCGGTGAAGACCGTCCCGAGGATGCCGGCGTGCCGGAAGTCGTTGTTCAGGGGCAGGCGGCCGCGGGCATGGAGGGTCGCCATCTTGGCCGAGGTGCCGGTGCCGCACGGCGACCGGTCGAGAGCGCCCGTCCAGGTGGAGGGCCGTTCCCAGTCCAGTTGTCCCGTCGACACCACCACGGCGTTTCGCCAGTCGGCCTCCTCCTCAAGCGGCGGTCCCGAGAGCTGGGCGATGGTGACCCCGTCGAAACCGGGTTGCAGGGGATGGGCGATGGGGAGCTGCTCGCGAGTGGCGGCTTTGACCATCTCGCCGATGCGGACGATGTCGCGGCCCTCGTCGGGAGTGAGCCGCAGGCCGAAACGCCGCGCGTCCGTGATCACGTAGAACATCCCGCCCCAGGCCACGTCGACGGTCACGGTTCCCAGGGTTTTCACCTCGACGTCCGCGTCGATATGGGTCGCGAAGGCGGGCACGTTCAGGAAGGTCACGCCGATGACCTTCCCGTCCCTGCACTCGGCGCTGACCCGGATGAGGCCCGCGGGGGTTTCGAGGGTGAGGTTGGTGAAGGGCTCGCTCATCTTCACCATCCCGGTCTCGAGCAGCACCGTGGCCACGCAGATCGTGTTGGTGCCCGACATGCCGGGATACTCGACCTGCTCCATGATCACGAAGCCAAGGTCGGCCTCGGGATGGGACGAGGGGAGGATGAGGTTGCAGTTGGCCGCGGGATACCCGCGCGGTTCGCGCAGCATGCGCAGGCGAAGTCCGTCCGCGTGGTCGCGCAGGTGGACCATCTTGTCGTACATGGTGGCGCCCGGCACGTCGCTCACCCCCGACACGATGACGCGCCCGGGCTCGCCACAGGCATGAGCCTCGACCGCCCGGATTTCCTTCGAGATCTGCATGCGAGCCCACAGTGTACCGATACTCGGCCCCGGTGGCATCGGGGGACGGATCCGGCCGCCCGGGCTGGTAGTGGGGGGAGGGGGTTGCTTCGTCGCATTCCCAACGGAATGGCTCCTCGCAATGACGACCCAACTCCTCCTCGCTGCACGGGCAGGGTAGCGTCGCCGTCACATACCCAGGCGCTTCATGCGGCTCTGGAGGGTGGAGGGCTTGAGGCCGAGGATCTTCGCGGCGCCCTTCTGTCCGTAGACCCGGCCTTCGGTGGCGGCGAGGACGCCCCTGATGTGGCGGCGCTGGACTTCGTCGATGGTGATGAGCTCGACGCCGTCCGTCACCGGAGCCGCGGTCGGCGGGAGAGGGGCGGAGGGCGTGGGTCCGCCGGGCAGATCCAGCACCGGGGGCGTGAGGTCGCGGCCCGGCGCCACGATGGTGGCCCGCTCGAGGATGTTCGCGAGCTCACGGATGTTCCCCGGCCAGTGGTACCGCCGCAGGTGGGCGAGCCCCTCCGGGGTCACGCGCATACCGCGGCGGCCGGTGCGCCTCTGCTGCTCGACGAGGATGGCCTCGACCAGTTCGGGCAGGTCCGCGAACCGCTCGCGCAGCGGAGGCAGGGCGAGGGGGAAGACGGAGAGACGGTAGTAGAGGTCTTCGCGGAAGCGCTTGTCGGCGATCGCCTTCCCGAGATCGACATGAGTGGCGGCGAGAATCCGCACGTCGACCCGGACGGTGCGATCGGAACCAACGGGCTCGAACTGGCCCTCCTGAAGGACGCGCAGGAGCTTCGCCTGCAGCTCGATGGGGAGTTCGCCGACCTCGTCGAGAAGCAGGGTGCCTCCGTTCGCCATCTGGAATCGGCCGGGGCGGTCCTTCATGGCCCCGGTGAAGGCGCCCTTCACATGGCCGAACAGTTCGCTCTCGAGAAGGCCCGCGGGGATGGCCGCGCAGTTGATGGCGACGAACGGCCGCTCGGCCCGCCGGCTCCAGGAGTGGATCGCGTGAGCGAGACGTTCCTTGCCCGTGCCGGTCTCGCCGAGGATGAGGACCGGCGTCTCGGTTTCCGCCACCTGGCGGGCCCGCCGCACCACGTCGCGCATGGCCGGAGTCCGGGTGCGCTCGATGGCGGTGGTGGAATCGCCCTCGAGGTCGCGCTCCATCAGGCGGGCGCGTTCGCTCTCCGCGGTGTGCAGGCGGGAAAGCGCTTCCCGCTGCTGCGCGTTCTGAATGGCGAGGCCGAGGATCTGGCCGTAGACATCGACGAGGTCCACGGTCTCGCGCGGATACGCCTCGCAGATGTTGCGGTCGAGGGTCATGACTCCGAAGCAGTTCTCGCCCGCGCACAGGGGCACCACCATGCAGGAGTGCCCGTGGGGGAAGTCGAGGACGCCGTCGAAGGGATCGCCCTCGCCATGAGCGTGATCGGTTTCGAGGAACGCGCGGGCCCGCCGCGAATCGAGGGCCTCGCGGATGGAGGGGAACTTCGACAGATCGAGTGCTATGTCCTTCACGCGCGAATCGGCGAGGGCGCCGCGAGCCACCCGGGAGATGAGCTTGCCGTGGTCGAGGACGAAGACCACGCCGAGGTCGTACTTGACGATGCGCGAGAGGGCATCGAGACCGCGCCTCAGCACATCGTCGAGAGACGAGCGATCCGCCGCGAGGTCCACGAGGTCCCGCAGGTCTCGGGTGAGGTCGAGGCTTTCGTTCATGGTGGGAATTCTAGCCCCTATTACCGAAATATCGCTGTACTCGTTCGCACCATCATGCCGGTGAAACCGTTATCTCGGTGAAGACTCCAGCCAAAGTGATCGGCCTAAGTCATTGACAAAAGGCCATAATCCAGAATCGAGTGCTTGTGGCACGTTCCTCGCTCTACGTGAGACCGATCCGCAACCTCACTGCAAACCAACCAACCTTCAAAGGAGACATACCCGTAATGCTTACCGTTGGCGACAAGCTTCCCGCGTTCAACCTTCAGTCCGTCGTGAGCCTCGAACCCGGCAAGGAGTTCAAGGAGATCAGCGAGAAGACCTACGCCTCGAAGTGGCAGGTCCTTTTCTTCTGGCCCATGGACTTCACGTTCATCTGCCCCACCGAGATCGCCGAGTTCGGCAAGCGCAACAAGGACTTCGCGGATCGCGATGCCCAGCTGCTCGGCGCTTCCACCGATACCCACTTCGTCCACCTCGCCTGGCGCCAGAATCACGCCGACCTCAAGAACCTGCCCTTCCCCATGCTCGCCGACACGAAGCGTGAACTGAGCAGCGCTCTCGGCATCCTCCACAAACAGGATGGCGTCGCCCTCCGCGCCACCTTCATCGTCGATCCCGAAGGCATCATCCGCTGGGCCAGCGTGAACGACCTCTCAGTGGGACGCAATGTCTCCGAGGTGCTGCGCACCCTCGACGGCCTGCAGACCGACGAACTCT
>DAORUA010000300.1:0-5008 GCA_035432945.1 Vicinamibacteria bacterium
CGGCGCGGAGAGCCAGCCCGAGGTTTCGTAGCGCACGGTTCCGATGGGAAACTCCAGGCGCGAATGGCCCAGCGTGGTTCGCACCACCGCCAGCTTGCCGTCCCTGGACCAGTCGGCCTGCTGGACCCCCTCGAGCACCGCGCGAGGCGCGCCCGCGCCGACCGGGGCGCGAGCCAGGGTCCCCACGGAATTGAGCAGCCCGAGCGCCGGCTTCAGCATCACCGCCAGTTCGTTCGACGGGGACACCGCGAGGAGTTGCGCCTCGTGGAGCTCCGCGGTGTTCGCCCGGGCGCTCCCGGGCACGGTCGTGTACACGCGCATCGGGGCGCTGTCCCAGCTGGCGCTGTAGAGGACCGACCGCCCATCGGAGGCGAAGCGCGCGCCCGAGACCAGGCCGCGGCGGAAGGTGAGCTTCGTGAATTCCGGAAATGCGTCCGTCGCGGGGGACGCGGTCCGCTTCGCCCCCCAGTACGAAAACGCCGCGACCAGCAGCACCGCCGCCGCCGCCGCGATCGCGATCGGGCGCCATCGTCCTCCCGGCGGCGCGGCCACCGGGGCCTGGTTCGTCGAGGTCTCGCTCAGGGAAACCGCGTCGAGGGCGATGGCGAGGTCTCGGGCCGATTGAAGCCGGTCGTCGGGACGCTTCTCCAGGCACCGGCGCATCAGCCGGTCGAGGCCCTGAGGTATGGGCCGTCCGAAGGTGGCGGGGTCGACCGGGTCCTCGCGCAGGACCGCGGTCATCGCCTCCGCCGAGGTTTCGCGCTGGAACGCCCGGCGTCCGGTGAGCATCTCGTACATCACGCATCCGAGCGCGAAGATGTCGGCCCGGTGATCGACCGCCTGACCGCGCACCTGCTCGGGAGACATGTAACCCGCGGTTCCGAGGACGACTCCGGACGCGGTGTGCCGGGTCTGGGTCTGGGCCTCGGGAGTCTTCCCGTCCGTATCTCCCCCCGCGCCCGACTGCAGGCGCGCGAGGCCGAAGTCGAGAATCTTGACCCGGCCGTCGCGGGTGATGAAGAGGTTCGCGGGCTTGAGGTCGCGGTGGATGACCCCTCGTTCGTGGGCCGAGGCCAGCGCGGTCGCGATCTGCACCGCGAACTCCACCGCCTTGCGCGGGGTCAGGGCTCCGTGAGTGAGCCGGTCTTCGAGGGTCTCGCCTTCGAGGAGCTCGGTGACCGCGTAGGCGGTCCGGCCCTCGGTCCCGAAGTCGTGAATCGACAGGATGCCCGGGTGAGAGAGAGCGGCGATGGCCTTGGCCTCCCGCCCGAAGCGCTCCATGGCGCTCGGACTGGTGGAGACGTTCTCGGGCAGCACCTTGATCGCGACATCGCGATCGAGCCGCGAATCCCGCGCGCGATAGACCTCGCCCATCCCGCCCGCCCCGATGGGACCGGTGATTTCATAGGGGCCAAGCCGCGATCCGGGCGCCAGAGTCATGCGCCTGCGAGTCTAGTAGGGTCCGGGCATGCCCGGACCGCCGCAAGGTCCCAGTCCTGCCGGGCCGCAAGGCCCCGGTCCTGCCGGGCCGCAAGGTCCCAGGCCGCAGCGGGCCGGGCATGCCCGGCCCCTACGATGCGATGCGTCCGTTCCCCATCGCGCCCACCCACCGCGGCCGTTGAAGGTCGGCGGTCGAAATGCTCGGGGTGGAATCGCTGGTCTTGAACACGGGGCGGCGCAGTTCCGCGGTGGTCACGCGCGGCGTGGAGTCGCTCAGGCTCCTTGGACGCGAAGCCCAGGCCGGCCTCGCGAATTGCGCGGTCGTGTCCTCCGGGCCCGGCGGGTGGTTGCTCAGGTAGGAAATCTTCAGCTCGGTCATGGTTGCTCTCGGGGTTACGGTCCCAAACCCCAGGGTGTTCCCCCGTGGCTTGCGGACTGTGCCTGCCGTCACGCGGCCGTCTTCAGCCGAGGTCCTGACGCCATACTCTTAAACCGTGTCGACTCAAGTAGATAGGAATACTCCGAAAGGCCTCGGAGGATTGCTCTATCTCCCGAATCAGGGCTCGCTTGCGCTCCGAACTCTCGCCGCACAGCAGGGTGAGCGAACCGCCCTCGCCCCCCGCGCCATTCACCTTCCAGCCGAGTGCCCCGTGCGCCTTCGCGATCTCGATGACCTTCCGGGCTTCCGCGCCGATGAGGGCCGAATGAAGTCTCCCCTGAGCCTCGGTGCTTTCGATCATGGAGCGGCCGAGGGCCTGGAAGTCCCCGGCGTAGAGGGCGTCACGCGCGTGCGGCGCGTGGCGACGCAGATCGGCGATCGCGCGCGAGTCGGGCCCCGCTTCCTGCAGGGTACGGATGACCTCCTCATGAATGGCCGAGGAGTCGTGCGACCGGCCCAGGTACACCAGGACGAGGCGCCGCTCGAATTCCCACCAGATCGGGTCCGGCACGAGGACCGGAGAAACCGAGGCGTGCGGGTAGTCGAACATCTCGATGTAGTTGATCCCGCCGTACGCGGAAGCGATCTGGTCCTGGATGCCGCACTGGCGGCCGAGCATCTCCGTCTCGACGCGCTGCGCGGCCCTCGCCACCTCGTCCGGGGTGAGCCGCCCAGGGGTGAGAGCGTCGAGAGCGCCGATGAGCGCCACCGTGACCGCGGCCGAGGTGCCGGTGCCAGCACCCGGAGGCGCGTCCGAATGAATGGTGACGTCGAGCCGCAGGTCGCGCGGAACCTTCATGTACGCGATCGCGGCCTCGAGAAGGGGATGCGGTCCCCAGGGGGGCGCCTGGTGGCGCACCTCGTAGCGCTCCGCGAAGTTCTCCGCGTGGATCATCAGGCGGGGCGCCCCGACACGGGCGGCATGGATCGCAACCTGAGCCTCCGCGAATGGATAGACCGCTAGGTTGAAGACCTGGCCGTGACCCGCGAACCACGTGTCGGTCCAGCCGCCGATGTCGCAGATGCGAATGGGGGCCACGCTGTTGACGACGGCGAGGGGTCGTTCGGGGGCGGCCATGGAGAGGCCGTTTAGCTTAGCCGCCGCGCGGCCGGGGCGATGGAACGCGCCGGGCCGCGCGCCTATGATCCGCCTCGCCGGGGGCGGATGAGCGCGGTCTTCCGTCAGAGGGGAGGTTCAAACATGCAGGAACGCGGCAAGGGCATCAGCAGGGTGCTCTGGCAGATCCTCTTCCTGAATGTGATCGTGGCCGGGGCCAAGGCCGCATGGGGAATCATCAGCGGCTCCACCGCGATGCTCGCGGACGGCATCCACTCCTTCACCGACGGCTCGGGAAACATCGTGGCGCTCATCGCCATGAAGGCGGCCACCAAGCCCCCCGACGAGGACCACCCCTACGGGCATCACAAGTACGAGTCGTTCGCGAGCGCGGCCATCGGGCTCATGCTCTGCTTCGCGGCGTGGAAGGTGGTCTCCGGTTCGGTGACCGCGCTCACCGCCTTCGCCCGCACCGGCGTCCATCCGAGGGTCGAGGTCACCGCCACCTCCTTCGCGGTCATGCTCGTGACCCTCGGCATCAACCTCTTCGTGGTGTGGTTCGAGACCCGCCGCGGCCGGGAGCTCGGCAGCGACGTGCTGCAGGCGGACGCGAGGCACACCCTTTCCGACGTCTGGGTGACCCTGGGCGTTCTCGTCTCCCTCGTCCTGGTCAAGGCCGGGGTCCCCATCGCGGATCCGATCGTGGGCCTGTTCGTGGCCTTCGCCATCGTGTGGGCCGCCATCGAAGTGTTCAAGGGCGCGCACACCACCTTCTCGGATCACCAGAGGCTGGACCCGAGCGACGTCATGAAGAAGGTGGTCGCCTTCGAGGGGGTGAAGGGCTGCCACAACATCCGATCCCGGGGTACGGGCGCCATCATCCACATGGACCTGAGCATCCTCGTGGATCCGGCCATGACCGTCGAGAAGGGACACGCGATCGCCCGCGACCTGGAACGCTGGTTGTGCGCTCAGTACGACGGGCTCGCGGACGTCGTGATTCACGTCGAGCCGGACGACGAGGACCAGCGGAGCCGATCGACCTGGGACTAAGATCCGAGGGGCCTGGTCGGTCAGGCGAGGTGACCCGATGAACTACCCACCCGACTTCATTCAACAGCTCAAGCAAAGGGCTGGCGATCGGTGCGAATGCGAGCGGAGCGAGTGCCACCAGACGCCCGGACGCTGCACGGAGAGGCTGGCGGAGGAGCCCGGCGGCCCCCCGCGATGGTCGCCGGTCCTGACCGGCGAACGCCTCACCTTCCCTCCCATCCCCTCGAACTACATCGCACTTTGCGGCGCCTGCGCGGTGCCAAGGACGGGAAAACGCTTCCAGGCCGACTGATCTCCGGACGCGCCTTCAAGGGGCCGCGTAGTACAGTTCCTTCGTCCATGGACGCTGCGAAGAAGACACGTGTGTCCGGGTCCGCGGCGTGGCGCGAGGCCCGCGAGCTGGTCTGGGCGCACCGGCGCCGCCTCACCCTCGGCCTCGCCCTGATGCTGGTGAGCCGGGTCGCGGGCCTGGTGCTCCCCGCTTCCTCGAAGTGGCTCATCGACGAGGTCATCGGGAAGAACCGCACCGACCTGCTCATGCCCATCGCCCTCGCCACCGGGGCCGCCACCTTCGTGCAGGCCGTGACCTCGTTCGTGCTCTCGCAGACCCTCGGGGTGGCGGCCCAGCGCGCGATCACCGACATGCGCAAGCGTGTGCAGGCGCGGGTCATGCACCTGCCCGTCCGCTACTTCGACTCCACCCAGACCGGCATCCTCGTCTCCCGGATCATGAACGACGCCGAGGGCATCCGGAACCTGGTCGGGTCGGGCCTGGTGCAGCTCGTGGGCGGCCTCGTGACCGCGACCCTGGGGCTCGCGGTTCTCTTCTGGCTGAACTGGCACCTCACCGTGGTCACGATGCTGGTGCTCGCGGCATTCGGGGGCGGGATGGCCTACGCTTTCAGCACGCTGCGCCCGCTGTTCAAGGAGCGCGGCAAGATCACCGGCGAGGTGATTGGCCGGCTGACCGAAGCGCTCGGCGGCATTCGCGTGGTCAAGTCGTACACCGCGGAGAAGCG
>DAORUA010000301.1:0-5003 GCA_035432945.1 Vicinamibacteria bacterium
AGACCGGGTGAAAGAGCGATACCAGATCGCCCAGCGGTTCATCCTCTACGCCGGGAACATCAAACCCCACAAGAACCTGCCCCGCCTGATCGAGGCCTTCGCGCGGCTCCGCGCCACGCCGGGTCATGAGGACGTCCACCTGATGATCATCGGGGACGAGATCGGGAAGACGCCCGAGCTTCGGCGACGGGTGGAGTCGTTCCGGCTGCGGCCCTTCGTCCGCTTCTTCGGTTTCGTGCCCGAGCGCACCCTCGCCGCGCTCTACCGGCTCGCTACCGTCTTCGTGTTCCCGTCTCAATACGAAGGCTTCGGCCTGCCCCCGCTCGAGGCGATGGCCTGCGGCACGCCGGTGGTCACCTCGAATGTCTCTTCCCTGCCCGAGGTGGTGGGCGACGCGGCGGTCCTCGTGGATCCCCACGACGGAGAAGCCATAGCCGCCGGTCTCTCGCGTGTCCTCGACAACCCGGCCTTCGCGGACGAACTCCGAGTGAAGGGCATCGTCCAGGCCCGGAAGTTCAACTGGGAAGACTCCGCGCGAAAGACGCTCGCGGGCTACCGGGAAGCCCTGGCCCAATGAACCGGGCCCGCCCCCGTCGATGACGGCTCCACTACGCACCGCTCTGGTGCACGACTGGCTGACGGGCTTCCGGGGCGGCGAACAGGTGCTCCTCTCCCTCGCCCGCCTCTTCCCCGAAGCGCCCATCTACACGCTGCTCCACGTCAAGGGCTCGCTGCCCGCGGAGCTCGAGTCCCGAACCATCCGGACATCCTTCATCGGAAGGCTGCCCTTCGCGGCGCGGCTGTATCGGCACTACCTGCCCCTCTTCCCTCTCGCGGTGCGCGGCCTCGACGTCTCCGGCTTCGACCTCGTGATCTCGAGTTCCCACTGCGTCGCGAAAAGCGTGACCCCCGGCCCGAACGCCCGTCACATCTCCTACTGCCATACCCCGATGCGCTACGTGTGGGACCGGTTCGACGACTACTTCGGTCCCGCCCGGATGGGCCGGGCGGGGAGCGCGGCCCTTCGCGTGATGGCCGAGGGACTGCGGGCCTGGGACGTCGCCACCGCGCACCGCGTTCATCAGTACGTCGCCAACTCGGAGACGGTGGCCGCGCGCATCCGCTATTTCTACGGCCGCGACGCCCTGGTCATCCACCCGCCGGTCGACACCGATTTCTTCACCCCCGGCCCCGACGATGGGCCCGCGCCCGATTACGACCTCGTGGTCTCGGCTCTCGTGCCCTACAAGCGGATCGACCTCGCGATCGACGCGGCGAGGATCACGGGGCGGCGTCTCCTCGTGGTCGGAAACGGCCCGGAGGAGGCGCGTCTTCGCGCGCGCGCGGGCGGCGCCCCGATCGAGTTCCTGGGCAGCGCCAACCGGGAGCGGCTCCTCGGGCTCTATCGCGGCTGCCGGGCCCTGATCCTGCCCGGGGTCGAGGACTTCGGCATCGTGGTGGCGGAGGCCCTCGCCTGCGGCCGGCCTGCGCTGGTGAACGCCCAGGGGGGCGGGGCCGAGATCGTGAATCGCGGGGAGTTCGGCCAGACCTTCGTCGAGCCGACCGGCGAGGCGGTGGCCCGGGCCCTGACCCTGCTTGTTCCGGACCGCTTCGCTAGACTTGAGTTGCGGAAGCGGGCGGAGACTTTCTCGAGAACGCGTTTCGAGGAACGCTTCCGCGCCGTGGTCGACGGGCCCGCGGGCTCGTAATCGAAGCGGCGCATCAAGAGGACAAGGAAGAAGAGCGTTTGCGAAAGCGGAAACAAAGACTCGCCGAGAGCTTCCTCGCCGTCGACCTGACGGCGGTGGCGCTGTCGTGGATGGCCGCCTACTACGCGCGCTTCAATTCCACCCTGTTCACCTCTCTCTTCCCCCCCTACAAGGGGGTACCCGCCGCGCGCGACTACGCGGAACTGCTGCCCCTCATCCTGGCCGTCGCCGCCACGGTCTTCGCCCTGCAGGGGCTCTACCGCCTGCGCCGGCCCATGAGCATCGTCGACGACTCGTTGCGCACCCTCGCCGCCTTCATCGTGACCGCGGCCCTCGTGCTCGGCGTCACCCTCTACATCCGCATCTACTTCCGCTACGCGCCCGAGGTGGCCCCGAGCGCCGAGTACTCGCAGGGCGTGTTCGTCCTGTTCGTGGCCTTCGGCGCGCCCCTGGTCATGGCGGGACGGCGCCTGCTGCTCGCCTGGTTCGAGCGCTCGTGGGCCCGCGGCGAAGACGCGGTGCGGATTCTCGTGGCCGGAACCTCCGACCTCGGGCAGACCGTGGCCCGGAAGCTCGCGGCCCACCGGCGTCTCGGCTTCAGCGTGGTCGGCTTCCTCACCGAGTCGGGAGGCGAGGCCGCCGATATCGAGGGACGGCCGGTCCTGGGGCGCCTGTCCGACGCCAACGAGGTGATCGCGAGCAAGGCGATCGACGCGGTCTACGTGGCCCTGCCCGTCGACCGGCACGCGGCCATGGTCGACCTGGTCAAGAACCTCAACAACCAGTTCGTGGACGTCCGCATAGTTCCCGACCTCCTGCAATGCCTGACCCTGCGCTCGGGCATCGAGGACCTGGACGGCATCCCCATCGTGTCGCTCAACGAGACGCCCATGCACGGCCTCGCCGCGATGATGAAGCGGCTCATGGACATCGTCGGCGCCACCTTTCTCCTCGTGGCCCTCACCATCATCCCCGTCCTGCCCGCGATCGTCCTCGCCATCGCCCTCAAGGGCGGCAAGGGCCCGATCCTCTACACCCAGGAGCGCATGACCGTGGACGGGCGCCCCTTCTTCGTCTACAAGTTCCGAACCATGGTGGAGGACGCGGAGGCCCACACCGGACCGGTGTGGGCGGTGGACGGCGATCCGCGGCGGACGAAGCTCGGCGCCTTCCTGCGCAAGTACAACCTCGACGAGTGGCCCCAGCTCCTGAACATCATCAAGGGCGACATGAGCCTGGTGGGCCCGCGGCCGGAGCGGCCGGCCTTCGTCCACGAGTTCAAGAACCACATCCCGAACTACATGCTGCGCCACCGCGTGCGCAGCGGCCTCACCGGCTGGGCGCAGATCCACGGCTGGCGCGGCAATTCGAGCCTGGAGAAGCGGATCGAATTCGACCTCTACTACATCGAGAACTGGTCGCTGCTCCTCGACATCAAGATCCTCCTCCTCACCCCCTTCCGCGGTTTTGGACAGACGCACGCCTACTGATCGCCCCACGAAAGACAAGAAATGCCACGAACACTCGTCACCGGCGGCGCCGGCTTCATCGGGTCGCACCTTTGCGAGTACCTGCTCGACAAGGGCCATTCCGTGATCGCGATGGACAACCTCCTCACCGGGGACGCCGCGAACATCGAGCGGCTCATCGGGCGGGACTTCGTGTTCATCAAGCACGACGTCACGAACTACATCGCCCTCGAAGGGGATGTGGACTACATCTTTCACTTCGCGTCGCCCGCCTCACCCATCGACTACCTCAAGCTCCCCATCCAGACCCTGAAGGTCGGGAGCCTCGGAACCCACAACGTGCTCGGTGTGGCCAAGGCGAAGAAGGCGCGCATCCTCCTCGCCTCGACCTCCGAGGTCTACGGCGACCCGCTGGTGCATCCGCAACGCGAGGACTACTGGGGCAACGTGAATCCCATCGGCCCGCGCGGCGTGTACGACGAGGCCAAGCGCTTCTCCGAGGCCATGGTGATGGCGTACCACCGGTTCCACGGCGTCGAGACCCGCATCGTGCGGATCTTCAACACCTACGGCCCGAGGATGCGGGTGCAGGACGGCCGCGCCATCCCCGCCTTCATGAGCCAGGCCCTCAAGAACGAGGACGTGACCGTGTTCGGCGACGGCACCCAGACGCGAAGTCTCTGCTTCGCCTCGGACCTGGTCGAGGGTATCTACCGTCTGATGCTGTCCGACACCAGCGACCCCGTGAACATCGGCAACCCGCAGGAGCTGACCATCCTCGACCTCGCGAAGAAAGTGATCGCCATGACCGGCTCGAAGAGCCGCATCGTGGAGCGGCCCCTGCCCGAGGACGACCCGAAGATCCGGCAGCCCGACATCACCCGCGCGCGCAAGCTCCTCGGATGGGAGCCGAAGGTGAGTCTCGACGAGGGCCTCGTTCCCACCATCGCCTACTTCCGGGCCAAGCTCGGAATCAGCTAGACGCGGGGGCGGGTCACGGTAGACTCGCCGCTCGCGAACACCGTCGGGGCGTAGCGTAGCCTGGTATCGCGCCTGCTTTGGGAGCAGGAGGTCCCCGGTTCGAATCCGGGCGCCCCGACCAGTTCGAACGCAACGACCACCGGCCTCGGGAAACACCGGGCCGTCATTGCGAGGATGCGTCGAGACGCGACGAGACGAAGCAATCCCGCGGCCACGGGCACACCGACGCCACATCATCTGCGGGACGGCGTGCGCTGGCCAGGGCGAAAGCGAGCCTCCGCGCCCAGTCCACATCAGCGCTCGGCCCCGCCGGCCGCCCTACCATGCCCCGCGAGATTGCTTCGGCCCGCTGCGGAACGGAGTTGGGCCTCGCAATGACGGCCGGGGGTTCCTCGCACAACAGCTGCGGGGAGTGAGTGTCCCGCCAGCCATGGCGCGCGCTGCTATCTAGGAACGATGGTCAGTACGACCAGTTCGGGGCGGCACAGGAATCGAAGTTCCGGCGCTCCCCCGCGCTCCATGCCGATGCCTCGCGACACCACGAGCGTCCGGTTCCCGGGGAGCTTCGTCACGCCTGCGGCCCAACTCCTCGGGACATTCGAGAGGGTCATCACCGGGCCGAAGAACGGAAGGCGCACCTGGCCGCCGTGGGTGTGGCCCGCCACCAGCAGGTCGGAGTCGACCTCGCCGAGCGCAAAGTCGGGCCGGTGGCCCATGGTGATGTGGAATTTGTTGGTCGCCTCGACCCTCGGGGAACGCTGCCCCGAATCGAGGATGCTCAAAGCCGTGAGGTCGAAGAACTCGGTGGAGATCTGGCGCGTCACCGGAATCGTGGTGACGGGGA
>DAORUA010000302.1:0-4985 GCA_035432945.1 Vicinamibacteria bacterium
GCCTTCTTTCGCCCGGAAGACCGCGTCTTCGCCGCCCGCCATCACCCCGGCGATCATCGCGGGGGTGGTGCCGAAGGTGGGCGGACATTCCGCGGCTTCCAGCACCCCCAGCCGTCCGCTGGTGCCGGCGCCCACGAAGAGGGTCCGGCCGCCGCGGGAGAACGCGTTCGCGACCAGGCGCGCGGCCGCCGCCACCTCGCGCGCCTTCTTCTTCGCCTCGATGAGGGCGAGGCGATCCTCGTCGAGGAGCAGGGTCACCACCTTCTCGGTGGCCATGCGGTCGAGATGGAGCGACTTCGGATTCCTCGACTCGGTGAGCAGGCGCGACCAGTGAGAGTGAGGGAGCCTCTTCACCACCGCGGTTCCGGTCCGGGTTGTGTGCCGCATGGTCATTCGTTCACCCCCGCCAGGGTCTTCGCCAGGTTCTTCTTCTCTTCGAGCTTCATCGCCCGCTCTATCTGAATCCTCTGGGCCTGCGGGCTGCCCGCGCCGTGCAGCGACTCGGTGAGATACCCGACCGCGTTCCGGCCCATGGTCATGTTCTCGATCAGGCGCAGCATGCGGGCGCGGGCCTCGGCGTCGCCCGGAGACCGGCCTCGCAGCAGGCGCCTCAGCACCGGCCCGGTGACCTCGCTCGCGAAGTCCTTCGCGGAGGGCAGGGTCGCCACCAGGCCCCCGGCCAGGTCCTGGGCCAGCCGCGCCATTTCGAAGGGGAAGCGCGTGACATTGTGCTTGCAGACGTTCGCGAGCACGTCGTCGTTGATGAAGTTCCCCGCGCGGGTCCGGCGCGATTCATGGGAGGCGGCGATGCCGGCCCCGTAGATGGTCTCGTTGAGATGCGCCATCTCGACCAGCTTGTCGCGCACATGCGAGGCCTTGCTGACCCCGTTCATCTCCGCGACCGTGGCGGCGGCGCCGATCAGGACGTCCCCCACCCCGGTCTTGCACACGTAACTGCGCCGGTGATAGGTGGTGAACGCGTCCACCAGGGGTGCTGCGAACTCCACCTCGCCGTCCATGAACACGCGCTCCCAGGGCACGAAGACGTCGTCGATGACGATCAGGGCCTCCTGGCCGGCGTACTTCGCGTTGCCCTGGTCGACTTCGCTCCCCTCGAGGGCGCGGGTGTCGCAGGACTGCCGGCCGTAGATGAAGGTGAGCCCCGGATCGGTCACGGGAATGGCGGCCACGATCGCGTAGTCGCGGTCCGCCTCCTGAAGCCGCAGGGTGGGCATGACCACGATCCAGTGCGAATTGACGCAGCCGGTCTGATGGGCCTTGGCTCCGCGGATGACCACGCCATCGGCGCGGCGCTCGACCACGCGGGTGAACAGGCCGGGATCGTCCTGGGCGCTCGGCCCCCTGCTTCGATCGCCCTTGGGGTCGGTCATGGCCCCGCCCACCACCAGGTTCTGCTCCTGGCACGACCGGAGGAAGGACTTGAGGCGCGGGTGATAGGTCGTGCCGTGCCGCGCGTCCAGATCGAAGGTGACCGCGTAGAGCGCGTTGAACGCGTCCATGCCGACGCAGCGCTGGAAGCAGGTGCCGGTGAGCTGCCCCAGGCGGCGCTGCATGCGGTTCTGCATGACCACGTCGAGGGCGCTCTCGGTGACATGCAGGAAGCGATTGACGCGGCGGCCGATCAGCGACGAGTGCGCGGTGGCGAGTTCGGGATCCTCGTTGGCGAGGTCGTAGGTGCGGGCCACCGCGTTGATCGAGGGCCGGATGACGGGATGCTCGACCGGCTCCCCGACCCGTTCGCCCATGAAGAAGACGCGGAGATTCCGGCCCCGCAGGCTCTCGATGTACTGAGCGCCCGAGGTGATGGGGTTCGTCATCGGGAGGAGGCTAGAGAAAGCGCTTGTCGAAGGGCTCGGGGAGGAGCTTCGAGAGGCGCATGGTCTTCTTGCGCCCCTTGAGGTTGGCGATGTGGACCCAGATGTCTCCGCAGAGTTCCCAGAGAACCTGGCGGCACGCGCCGCAGGGCGGAGTGATGACCGGCGAGTCCGCGACCACCGCGACCGCCGCGAATTTCGTGAAGCCCTCGGAGACCGCCTTGAACACCGCGATCCGCTCCGCGCACATGGTGAGGCCGTAGGTGGCGCTCTCCACGTTGCAGCCGGTGATGATTTCGCCGTCCACGGTGAGGAGGGCCGCCCCCACCTTGAACTTCGAGAACGGGGCCAGGGCACCCTGGCGGGCCTCGCGGGCGTAGTCGGAGAGCCCGGAGAGAGGAGGGGCGTCGGTCTTCCTGGTCTTCATCGCAGGGAGTGGAGCGTCGCCTGCAGGGCCGCGACGAATTTGCCTTCCGCCTTCCTGCTCTCCTCGAGCACCGACTCGTGGGAGAGGATCTCGCCGTGGTCGGAGGCGGCGTTGGTGACGCAGGAGATGCCGATCACCTTGAGGCCCATGTGCCGGGCCGCGATGGTCTCGAGCACGGTGGACATCCCCACCGCGTCCGCGCCGAGCGATCGGAACATTGAGATCTCCGCGGGTGTTTCGTAGCTCGGGCCGAGCAGGCCAACGTAGATGCCCTCGTGGATCGTGGCTCCCGCCTGACGGAAGCCCGCGATGGCCTTCGCGCGCAGCTCATGGTCGTAGGGCGCCGACATGTCGGGGAAGCGCGGGCCGAGGGCCGGGTCGTTCGGTCCCATCAGGGGGTTCTTTCCGGTCAGGTTGAGGTGATCGGCGATGGCCATGAAGTCCCCGGGCCGGAAGCCCTTGTTCACCGCGCCCGCCGCGTTGGTGAGGATCACCGTGGACACCCCGAGCCTTCCGAGCACGCGCACCGGGTAGACCACCTGGTGCTCGGTATGGCCCTCATAGAAGTGCACCCGCCCCGACATCACCGCCACCGGCACGCCGGAAACCTCGCCGAGGACCAGCTCGCCCTTGTGGCCTTCCGCGGTGGGGCGGAGGAAATGCGGGATCTCTCCATAGGGGATGCGCGTCGCGTTTTCCACCGCGGCGCCGAAGGCCGCGAGGCCGGAGCCGAGGACCACGCCGACCCGCGGAGCGAACGCGGGGCTCACGCGCGCGCGGATGGCCGCGACCGCCTCGTCGGCGAGGCGCGAGGGCTGAAGGCCCCCATCGGGGAGGCGGGACTTGCTGGGATCTTCCATGGAGTCCGCCATCATATGCGCGTTGTCGCCGGCCCGCGCGGTCAAATGGCCCCGGGGTATGCTGACACGCTGATGGCCTCACTCCTCCGGGCTCAGGTCGCGCTTCTCGCCGCCGCCGCCGCGTCCGCCACGGTTTCGGTGTTCGCCGCCCAGGTGGGGCTGGCCCTGGTCGGCCTGATTCACCTCGTGCGCACGGTGAGGCGCGAGACCCGGGGCTTCGCCCTTCCCATCGACGCCGCGGTGGGCTCCTTCGCCATCTGGACCTTCATGTCGGCCGCCTTCGCGCCCTCGCCCATCGCCGCGACGGAGAGCGCCAAGAAGCTCGTCCTGTTCCTCTTCCTCTACTTCGCGGCCGAGGTCCTGCGCACCGACGAGTGCCGCGAACTCCTGATCGACGCCATGCTCATGGGCGGCCTCGCCCTCGCTTCCCTGGCCGTGCTCCAGTTCGCGTTCCTCGGCTACGACACCATGGACACCCGTCCGCGCTCCTTCCTCGGCCACTACATGACCGCGTCCGGGGTCATCGCCATCCTGCTGATCGTGGCCACCGAACGGATCCTGGCCATGAGCCGGCCGATCGAGGTCACCCGCCGGGCGCTCGCGCTGTGCGCGATCCTCCTCGGCATCTCCATCGCGGTCATGCTTTCCTATCGCACCGGTGTCATGCCCATGGAGGTCGAGCGCTTCGGCATCCTGGGCGTGGGCCTGGTCGCGGCCCGCCGCGCCTGGAAGGGCCTCGCCTGGCCCGACGCCTCGCTCTCGACCGCCCTGGCCCTGGTCATGGCGCCCATCGGCGGCCTCGCGCTCGTTCTCTCGCGGACCCGGAGCGCGTGGATCGGCGTGGTCTGCGGCCTCTCCGTGTTGGCCGCGATCCGGAGGCCCCGCCTGCTGCTCTTCCTTCCCGGCCTCCTGGCCCTCGGCCTGCTCCTCTCCCCGCGCGCCGTGCTCGACCGGCTCACCATCAGCGACGCGAGCAGCCGCGACCGGTACTACATGTGGCAGGCCGGCCTGGACATGATCATGGACAAGCCCATCTTCGGCCAGGGCACGGGCATGATCCTCGCCGCGTATCCCAGGTACCGGTGGCAGGGCGCTCCCAACCCGAACGCGCCGCACCTGCACAACAATTTCATACAGGTCGCGGCCGAGCGCGGCCTGCCCTGCCTGGTGTTCCTGGGCTGGATCCTCTACCTCCTCGGACGCGAAGCCTGGCGCGTGCGCGGCCTCTCCCGCTACGGCCCTCTCGTTCTCGCCGTCCTCGCCGCCACTCTGTCGTCGGGGATGTTTGAATACACTCTGGGCGACTCCGAGATACTGATGCTGGTCATGCTTCTGAGCGCTCTGCCGTTTTCGACCCGGCCCCAGGCCAGTGAGCCCGGTCTCGCGGAGACGGCGAACCCCGACCCGCTGAGCCTCGGCGACGCGGACACGGTCCTCGAACAATGAAGATGCTCCTCGACATGAAGAGGATCGAGGCCATCCTTCGCTCCCTGAGGGGCGGGCGCGTGGTGGTGGTGGGCGACGTGATGCTCGACGTCTTCGTCTTCGGCGAGGTGACCCGGATCTCCCCGGAGGCCCCGGTCCCGGTGGTGCGGGTGACCCAGGAGACGGAGCGGCTGGGGGGCGCCGCGAACGTCGCGCTGAACGTGAAGTCTCTCGGCGGGAGGGCGGCCCTCGTGGGCGTGGTGGGCGCCGACCTCGCGGGCGCCCATCTCTCGAAAGCCTCGCGTGAACGCGGGGTCGACGCGCGCCTGGTCGCGCTTCCCGGGCGCGCCACCACGGTGAAGACGCGCATCATGGCCCACCAGCATCAGATGGTGCGCACGGACCGCGAGATCGTCGAGCCGATCGCCGCCGCGGTGG
>DAORUA010000303.1:0-2722 GCA_035432945.1 Vicinamibacteria bacterium
GCGCCTGAACGCGGCCATCGTGGGCATCCTGCGCGGGTACGCGGCGGGAACGAGGCACGGGATCTCGATGGACGGGGATTACCTGCTCGCGGCGGGTGAGCCGGGAGTGCAACTCACCTGGATGGACGCGAAGGTGGGAGATCACGTGGTGACGCCGCGCATCGGAAAGCCGGTGGAGATCCAGGCCCTCTGGATCAACGCTCTGCGGATCGGCGAGGAGTTCGACTCCCGCTTCGGCAAATGGGCGGGCGGCGCGGAGGCCTCGTTCCATCGCAGGTTCTGGAACGAGGACACGCGGTACCTGTACGACGTGGTGGACTGCGACCACGTGCCCGGCCGGGTGGACGGCCATGTGCGCCCGAACGCCCTTTTCGCGGTGGGCGGGCTTCCGTTCCCGGTCCTGCGGGGCGAGCGGGCGAGGACCGTGGTGGATCTCGCGGAGGCGAAGCTCCTCACTCCGGCCGGCCTGCGTTCGCTGTCCCCCGACGATCCTCAGTATCGGGGCTCGTATCGCGGCGGGGTGTGGGCGCGCGACACGGCGTACCACCAGGGGACGGTGTGGCCTTTCCTGATGGGCGCGTTCGTGGAGGCCTGGGTGCGGACGCGCGGCGGAAGCGACGCGGCCCGGGGCGAGGCGCGCACACTCTTCCTCGAGCCATTCCTCAAGGCCCTCGATCCCCACAACCTCGGCCATCTTCCGGAGATCGCGGAGGGCGATGCGCCGCATGAGCCCCGGGGTTGTCCTTTCCAGGCCTGGTCGGTGGGGGAAGCTCTCCGACTGGACAAGGTCGTCCTCCAGAGCTAAGACCGAAACCTCGGCCCCGGTCCGGCATCCAAGAATTGTCATGGGCAGGCCAGGCTCCGCGCCGCGCAATTTTCGCGTGCTAAGTTCCGTAGATGGTCGTGCCTCCGGTTCAGGAAGCGGAGTTGCTGAAAGCGCTCCGCGAGGGTCGCGAAGAGGCGTTCGAGACGCTGGTGCGCGCCCACTCCGGACGCATGCTCTCGGTATGCCGAAGGATCCTGAGAAACGACGAGGAGGCGAAAGACGCGGTGCAGGAGGCGTTCGTCTCGGCGTTCCGCGGCCTGTCGAGCTTCGAGGGAGCGTCGCTCCTCGGGACCTGGCTCCATCGCATCGCGGTAAACGCGTCGCTGATGCGGCTCCGTTCGAAGAAGCGCCGCCCCGAGGAGTCGATCGACGAACTGCTTCCGACCTTCAGGGACGACGGCCACGCGCGCGTGGAACCGCGGGACTTCTCGCCCTCCGCGCTTCAACTGGTGGAATCGCGTGAGACCCGCGAGTTCGTCCGCGGCTGCGTCGACCGGTTGCCGGAGATCTACCGCGTCGTCCTGCTGCTCCGCGACATCGAGGAGATGGACACGTCCGAAGCCGCGGAGGTCCTGGGCGTGAGCGAGGGCGTGGTCAAGGTTCGCCTGCACCGCGCGAGGCACGCTCTGCGCCGGCTCCTCGGCGAGCGCTTCGAGGAGCCCCCGTCGTGATGATGACTTGTCGCGATCTGTACGGTTTCCTCGACGACTTCCTCGATGGAATCCTCGATGCCCCCACCCGGCGGACCTTCGAGGGCCATCTCGAGCGGTGCGCGTCCTGCCGCAAGTACCTCGCCTCCTATCGGACAACCCTGAACGTCGCCCGCGATTCGGAGTGGAAGGACGCTCCCGCCCGGGCGGAGGCGCCCGAGGAACTGGTGCTCGCCATTCTCTACTCCCGCATCGCGGCCTTCTCCCGGCTGCCGCCCGAATGAGGCGCGGCCCCGGTGTTTTCGCCGCGCTCGTGCTCGTGGCCTTCGCGGCCTCCGTCCACCCCGCGCGATACGACCAGGCGCCGGAGTTCCCCTCGCAGGATCCGAAGCTGTGGATCGGCCCGCCTCAGAGCCTCAAGGCCCTCGAAGGCAAGGTGGTCATCCTCGACGTGTGGACCTTCGGCTGAATCAACTGCGTGAACACGATCCCCTGGGTCAGGGAGATGGAGAAGCGATACGGCGAGCGGGGTCTCGTCATCGTGGGCGTGCACACGCCGGAGTTCGACCGCGAGAAGAAGCGAGCGAACGTCGAGGCGGCGGTGAAGGAGCATGGCCTGGGCGCGCACTCGCATTTCCTCGACAACCGCATGGACTACTGGCGGGCCCTGCGGAATGAATACTGGCCGGCCATCTACGTGGTGGATAGCCGCGGGCAGATCCGGGACCGGGCCTTCGGCGAAGTCCATGTGGGCGCGGAGAGGGACAAGGACGTGAGCCGACTGGTCGAGAAGCTCCTCGCGGAGGCGCGCGGCCCGAAGACCTGACGCGAGGCCTCAGCGGCCGGTGATCAGGCCGCACGCTTCGGCGGAACCCGCGTCGCAGGTGGATTTCAGAAGGGTGCGCGCCCGGTCGCGGTCGGGGGCGAGGCCAGTCCGCTGAAGCAGCTGGGCCAGGCCGATGCAGGCCTCGGGCACCTGTTCCCCGCACAGGGACTCGAGCGTCTTCCTGGCCCGGGCCGCGTTCCGGGGCACGCCCAGGCCCTGGGCCTCCAGCACCGCGAGACGCGCGCAGCCCGGCTTGTCGCCGAGATCGCAGGCGGTTTTATAGAAACCCGCGGCCTTCCGGCGATCCCGAGGGATGCCGAAACCGCCGTCGTGGAGCGAGCCCAGCGAGACGCAGGAGGTCGACTGCTTCTCGGCGCAGGCGGCCTCCAGGGCCGGAACCGCGCGGGCGCAGGCGGCGTC
>DAORUA010000303.1:2822-4965 GCA_035432945.1 Vicinamibacteria bacterium
GCTTCTCGGCGCAGGCGGCCTCCAGGGCCGGAACCGCGCGGGCGCAGGCGGCGTCATTGCGGTTCGCGAAACAATCGGTGATGGCGGAGGCATCGGCGGAGTCGGTCCGCGCCTGACCGAGGCTGACGCGGTCGGCGCCGCCTTCCGAGCGGGCGGCTCCGAAGGCTCCCGCGGGCGGAGGCCCGAACTGACTCGGGTACGGTTTCTTGCCCGTGGCCTGGAGGCGCTTGTTCTTCGCCGCGAAAGTCACGAACTCCTGGACCCGCTGTTTCTGGGTGGCGAGCTTGGCGAGGGCAAGCGTCTTCTTCGCGGTGGCCTGGGCCGCGTCCGTCTGCTTCGCGTTCCATTGCGCCCGGGCCAGCGCCATCTGCGCGTACACCCCCGCGGGCGACGCGCTGGCGCCCCGCTGGGCGTTCTCCAGGGCCGGCTGCGAAAGGCCCAGGTCGCCCTGGATCTCCGCGAGGTAGCTGAGAGTGTTCCCCTCTTCGGGCGAGAGATCGCGCGCGGTCTCCAGGAGCTTCTGCACGGACAGCAGGAGGGGCTTGCTCATCCCGCGCGACCACTGAAGCTGCGCGAGGCGGTAGTAGAGGCTCGCGTTCTTCGAGCCGAGTTGAATGGCGGCTTCGATCGCTTTCCTCGATTCGGCGGAGCGCTGTTCACGCTCGAAAAGAACCGCCTCGATCTCGAGGGGGCGGGCCAGGGTCGGGTCCGCCGCCCTGACCTGACGCAGGAGACCGCGGGTATCCACGGGGCGGTTCAGATCGAAGAGGACTTCGGCGCGGAGCATGAGCGCCTCGGCGAGCGGAAGGGGCCGCGCGGTGAAGCCCGCGGGCGCGATCGAAGGATCGGCGGGGAGCTTGAGCGGCTGAAATTTCTTCGCGGCGAGGTACTTCGGGAAGCCGGCGTAGAGGGGCGTCACCTTCGCGAGCGCCGATTGAAAGGCCGGAGCCGCATCGTTGGCGGCGAGGGAGAGCAGCAGCGGTTCGAGCGCGCCCGCGTTGCGGCCGTTATCGCCGACCAGCAGGTAGTGGATGAAAAGGCCGCTCAGCAGATCGAAGCGTCGATCGACCGTCCGGCCTTCGCGGAAGAAGTCCGCCGCGGGCGGTGCTGCTAGGCGGGCGCCGTCGCCGTCGGCCGCGGTCATGCGGCCGACCTGGACCTCCTTGTCCTTCACCACCGCGTCGGAGAGAAAGGTCGCGAGGCCGCGGGCCAGCCAGAGCGGTGCCGCCTTGCCGAGAGAATGCTCCACGAGGAAGGACGCGCGGCCGCGGTAGAAGCCGCGGGTGGGGCTGCGATCCTTGTCCGAGGTCTCCGGAAGGTCGGTCCTCAGCGCGCCCGTGTGCTGCGTCGGCCCCGCGAGATAGGACGAGAACGCGTTGTCCTTCTCGGCGTCGGTGGTGTCGGGAGCCATCGAGCGCACCATGACCTCGTCCGCGGATCCGAAGACGACGAGGGGCGTCTCGTCGACGCCCTTGATCCAGGCAAAGCGCTTCTGCAGGGCCCGGTCGAACTGCGCGATCTGGAACGCGGCCTTCCTTCCCGCCTTCTCCCCGGAATCGGTCACCACCCGGACCCGGCTGGCGGGGGCCGTGATCTCCAGCCACTGCGGCGCGGGCGGGGTTGCCGCAGGGAGCGCAGGGAGGGCGAGGAGGAGGAGGGAGGTCAGCAAGACATCACTTGATATCGAGCGCTTTGGTGAGGAATGCCCACTGGTCCGCGCGCTCCTCGATGATCTTGGTGGTGGGCTTGCCCGCTCCGTGGCCGGCCTTCGTTTCGATGCGGGTGAGCACGGGCGCGCTTCCCTTCTGGGCGGCCTGGAGGGCGGCGATGAACTTGTGCGAGTGCGCGGGAACCACGCGGTCGTCGTGGTCGCCGGTGGTGACGAGGGTCGCGGGGTACGCGACTCCGGGCTTGAGGTTGTGGAGCGGCGAATACTTGAGGGCCACCTCGAAGTCCTCCTTGATGTCGGGATCGCCGTAGTCCGACTTCCAGGCCCAGCCGATGGTGAACTTGTGGTAGCGGAGCATGTCCATGACCCCCACCGCGGGCAGGGCCGCGCCGAAGAGGTCCGGGCGCTGGGTCATCGAAGCACCCACGAGCAGGCCGCCGTTGCTGCCGCCGCCGATCGCGAGCTTCGGGGTCG
>DAORUA010000304.1:0-4950 GCA_035432945.1 Vicinamibacteria bacterium
AAGGCGTTGCGCCCCAGGCGAGATCCGGTAGCGCGCTCTGCGCGATAAGAGCGCTTCCGCTTGCGACAG
Organism: Vicinamibacteria bacterium; assembly: GCA_035432945.1. Taxonomy (GTDB): domain Bacteria; phylum Acidobacteriota; class Vicinamibacteria; order Fen-336; family JAGNNV01; genus JAGNNV01. The sequence goes on from DAORUA010000304.1 coordinate 70, forward strand.
CGGCGGTGTTCAGAAACTGGCGTCGAGTGGTCATCCGGGGGTCTCCATCATGCAGGAACCGAGAAGGTACTACGTTCAGCCGCCTTGAGCATCGGCCCAAGGAACCCGACAGGATCCCCGATCGCCAGGGCCCAAGCCTCCTGGTGACGCGCCGTGAGCGAGATCGCTTCGTCGGAGCCCTTCCGATTCCCTCCTCGCGATGACGGCGGGGCACAAACGCCCGCGGGACGGAAACGGGGACGGAAACGGACCTCAAACGACCTCCCTCCGTACGAACATGGCGCTATGGAAGAATCTCTCCCGATGAAGACCATTGGAGACGGGCCGCCAACTGAAGAAGCCACGGCCCTGGCGCGGGACGGGGGGCCTGGGGGGCTGATTTCGATCCTTAAGGGGCTCGAAATCGAGAAAAGCCTGGCCACGGACCCCGTGGTCGTGGCCCTTCGGTACTACCCCGCCACCTCCGGGAGCTTTGCGCCGCTTCCTCCGGACCTGGCTCCCAAGCTCACCGAGTATCTGCGGGGGCGGGGGCTGGATCGGCTCTACACGCACCAGCGGGCGGCTTATGACCTGGCGAAGGCCGGGAAGAGTTTCGTGGTGACGACGCCCACGGCCTCGGGGAAGACGCTTTGCTACAACCTGCCCATCCTCGACTCCATCATCAAGGACACCGACACGCGGGCGCTGTACCTCTTCCCCACCAAGGCGCTGGCTCAGGATCAGCTCGCCGAGCTTTACGCGACCATCGAGGCTCTCGGCGAGGACATCGCCACCTTCACTTACGACGGCGACACGCCGCAGGATGCCCGGAAGGCCATCCGGTCGAAGGCGCACATCGTGGTGACGAACCCCGACATGCTGCACAAGGGGATCCTGCCGCATCACACCAAGTGGGTGAAGCTGTTCGAGAACCTGAAGTACGTGGTGATCGACGAGTTGCACATGAACCGCGGGGTCTATGGGTCGCACGTGGGCAACGTCCTGCGACGGCTGCGGCGACTTTGCCGGTTCTATGGGAGCGACCCGCAGTTTCTTTGCTCTTCGGCGACCATCAGGAACCCGGCGGAGCTGGCTACGGCGCTCACCGGGAAGCCGGTCGAGTGGATTCAGGAGAGCGGGGCTCCGCGCGGGGACCGGTACTTCGCGATCTACAACCCTCCGGTGGTGAATCGGCAGCTGGGGATCCGGAAGTCGGCGCTTGGCTCGGCTCGGGACATCGCTTCGCGGTTTCTGGAGAAGGGGTTGCAGACCATCGTGTTCGCGCCATCGCGTCTGGCTACCGAGGTGCTGGTGACGTATCTCAAGGACATGTTCGAGAGCAAGCCTGGGTCGGAGGGCGTGATCCGCGGGTATCGCGGGGGGTATCTGCCGCTGAAGCGTCGCGAGATCGAGCGGGGGCTGCGCGACGGCTCAGTACTTGGCGTGGTTTCGACGAACGCTCTCGAACTGGGCATCGACATCGGCGCTCTCGATGTCTCGGTGATGCTGTCGTATCCGGGGACGGTCGCGTCCACCTGGCAACAGGCGGGGCGGTCGGGACGGCGCGGGTCCACGTCGGCCGCGGTGCTGGTTTTGAACTCGACGCCGCTCAATCAGTTCATCGGGCGGAATCCCGAGTACTTCTTCGGGGCAACGGCTGAGGAAGGGCGGATCAATCCCGACAACCTGCATATCCTGATTTCGCACATCAAGTGCGCGGCGTTCGAGCTGCCCATCGAGTCGGATGAGACGTTCGGGTCGGAGAATCTGGTAGAGATCCTCGGGTTCCTCGAGACTCAGGGGTTCGTGCACAAGGCGGGCGACTCCTGGCACTGGACTCATGAGAGCTACCCCGCGGATACGGTCTCGCTGCGCAGCGTGTCGTCCGACAACTTCGTGATCCAGGACATCACTCGCGAGCCGAAGATCGTGGCGGAGGTGGATTTCGACTCCGCGCCCATGATGGTGCACGAGAAGGCGGTGTACATGCTCGAGGGGAAGACGTACCTCGTGCACAAGTACGACCACAAGGAGCGGCGGGCGCACATCCGCGAGGCGGATGTCGATTACTACACCGATGCGATCACGTACACCAAGGTCCGGATTCTCGATTCGTTCCTCGAGGAGCCGCGGGGGCAGGTGAAGCGTTCGCATGGCGAGGTGCATGTTTCGCAGCAGGTGGTGGGGTTCAAGAAGATCAAGTTCTATACGAATGAGAACGTGGGGTCGGGTGAGCTTCAGATGCCTCAGAAGGAGATGCACACCACCTCGTACTGGCTCACCATTCCCCGGGAGGTGATTGCTTCGCTTCCCTTCACCGGGGAGGAGAAGCGGGATGGGGTGATTGCGTTGTCGCACACCCTTGGGCAGCTCGCTTCGCTGTTCCTCATGTGCGATCGGCGGGACCTCGGTGTCGCGGTTGGGGACAATGGGCAGGGCGAGGCCAAGGTGGAGCGTGGGATGGGGCTGGTGCCGGTCTGGCCGGATCGGCGGAAGCAGTTTGGGAATGTGGGGGCGCCTTCCGAGACGAGGCTCGCTCCGGTGATGGAGCCCTACGAGCCGAACATCTTCGTGTACGACAACTACCCCGGTGGGATCGGGTTGTCCGAGCCCCTCTTCCGGTTGCATGATCGGCTGATCGCGGAGAGCCTCACGCTTATCGAGAACTGCCCGTGCTTCGATGGGTGTCCCTCGTGCGTGGGGCCGGCGGGAGAGGTCGGGTCAAAGGGCAAGGAAGTGGCGCTGCACCTACTGCGATTGGCGGCGGAGCAATGACCACCCGCCGTCATTGCGAGGAGGCCATCGGTTGGCTTCCGAGCGCGGCAGCCTGGCCTTGGGCCACGAAGCAATCTCGTCCCGCCGCGAGATTGCTTCGGGCCGACGTCGAGATGGATATGGCCCTCGCAATGACGGAGGGGTTGTAGTGGCCCGCTCCCTTCAGGATCGACTTCGCGAGGTGCAGGAGCGAGGGCGCGTCGAGCCGGACGCTCCCCCGCCTCCAGAAGCGATGGACTTGACCTCGGATCCGGGCCCCTCTCTGGAACCCGGAGGCCTATCGCTCAAGGCGCGACTGCAGGCCCTCATCGACCAGCAGGTTCGCAGCCGTCGCAACGGAGGCGCGGAGGTCGTCGAGCGGCCTGCGTACTTCGAGTTGGATAGCGCCGACCCCGGGATCCGGCCTCAGCCCCCACGCGCCGTGGACGTTTACTCCCTGGAAGGCCCGCCCGAGGATCTCGCGAAGCTGATAGGCGGCGAGATCGTCTCGTCCATCCACGGCGAGTTCCTCATGCGCGACGCCACGTACCGCCTCGACGCGCGGGTCGGCCGCACGTCGCTCGAGAAGCTCGTCAATGCCCTGCCCGACGCGGCCCGCATCCTCACCGCCTCGGTCGACCTCGAAGGCTTCGATCCCCGCAAAGCCGCCTTCATCGACACCGAGACCACCGGCCTCTCGGGCGGCGCGGGCACCGCGGCGTTCCTGGTGGCGGTCGGCTTCATCGAGGGCGAATCGTTCATCGTCCGGCAGTACTTCATGCGCGACTTCCACGAAGAGAAGGCGCTCATCCGTGCGGTCGAGCGCGACCTCGAACGGTTCGACACCATCGTTTCGTTCAATGGGAAGCAGTTCGACGTGCCTCTTCTCGAAAGCCGCTTTCGCCTTCAGCGACGGGTGTTCCGGCAGACCTCGCGGCACCTCGACATGCTGCATCCCGGCCGGCGGCTGTGGAAGGCGCGGCTCGAATCGTGCTCGCTGCAATCCCTCGAGCGCGGGGTCATGGGCTTCCATCGCGAGGACGACATCCCCGGCGCCTTCATCCCGGAGCGCTATTTCGAGTATCTGCGCCGCAAGGACGGCCGGTTGATGGTCCAGGTTCTCGAGCACAACCTCCAGGACATCGTCTCCCTCGCCGCTCTCACCGGCGAGGCCCTCGCCATGGTCGCGGAGCCAGGCGCCTTGCCGGAGGATGCCTTCGACGTGCTCTCGCTCGGACGCGTGCTCGAGCGGGCCGACCTCGACGAGCGGTCGGAAGAGGCCTATCGCGCGATCGCGGAGAACGGAACCGGCCGCGCGCGCGTCGACGCCACGGTGCGCCTCGCCTATCGGGCGAAGGCGCGGAAGCTCCACGACGAGGCCGAGCGCCTCTGGCGCATCGGGGTGGCGCTGGCCAGCGCGGTGGCCCACCGCGAACTCGCGATGCTGCTCGAGCACACGCGGAAGGACAAGGCGGAGGCGCTACGGATCGTCGACGACGGGCTGGATCTCGTCGCGGGGCGGTCCGACTTCGCGAGCCTCGAGGACGACCTCCTGAAGCGCCGGGCGCGGCTGTCAAGGAAGAAGCCGCGCTAGCGGCTGTGCTTCTTGAGGATCTCGCGTACCTTCTCGATGTCGAGGGACTGAACCGTCCGGCCGTTGCCGGTCATGGTCTCCGCCTTGAGCAACGAATTCAGGACGGCTTCCTCGGTGGCTTCCAGGACCGCTTCGAAGAGGGGTGACACCGCCTCAGTCGGCAGCGTCGGGCGCGGTGCGATCGCGGTGGATCCGTGCGCCACTCGCAGTTCCCGGGCGGTCGAGAACGCGATCGCGAAATCTCCGCTGCCGTTCGAGTAGGACGAGCCCGTGCGCGCCAATCCGAAGATCGCGCGCGCCGCGAGCCGGCTGAGGTCCTTCGCGGAGAGGGGCGCGTCGGTGGCGACCACGATCATGCAGGATCCGTCGCCGCTATCTGGCCCTGAGCCCAAACCGCTCGGCGACCGGGCGAATGGGTGCCGCTCAAGCTCCTTTCCTACCGGGACCCCATCGACGGAAAGCACACCGCCGAAGTTCGACTGAACCAGCACGCCGACCACGTAGTTGCGCCCATTCACCGGCGCCACCCGCGAGGCGTTCCCGATCCCGCCCTT
>DAORUA010000305.1:0-4943 GCA_035432945.1 Vicinamibacteria bacterium
CTGATCCCCGGCTGAGGGCATCCCGGCCCGCCGCCTTAAAGTAGCGGGCGCATGAGCACGGCCATCGGGCGAGCGAGGGACCTCCTGAGGCAGAACCGGGCCCCCCTCGGAATCGCCGGGTGCATCGTCTTCGGATCGCTGGTGGGCGCCCTCATGGCCATCGGCAGCGACCTGCCCCAGGTCGAGCAGCTCGAAGAGCTGAAGCCCAACATCGTCACCCAGGTCTTCGCGGCGGACGGTTCCATCCTGGGCGAGTTCGCGATCGAGAAGCGCGTGATCATCCGGTACGAGGACATCCCCGAGGTTCTGCGCAACGCGATCATCGCGACCGAGGACGAGAACTTCTTCAATCACATCGGAATCAATCTCTGGCGCATCCCGGGCGCCCTCTACGCGAACTTCCGGTCGGGCCGCAAAGGCCAGGGCTTCTCCACCCTGACCATGCAGCTGTCGCGGCTTCTCTTCCTGTCGCCCCAGAAGACCTACGAGCGCAAGCTGCGCGAGATCCTGCTGGCCCTCGAGATCGAGAGGCGCTTCACCAAGAAGGAGATCTTCACCCTCTACTGCAATCTCGTGAACTTCGGACACGGCAACTACGGGGTGGAGGCGGCCAGCCGCTTCTACTTCGGGAAGTCGGCCCGGGAACTGAACCTCGAGGAGGCCGCGCTGATCGCGGGCATCCCCCAAAGCCCCACCCGGCTCTCTCCCCTCGACCACCCCGAGGCCGCCCGGAGGCGGAGGAACCACGCTCTCGATCGCATGGTGGCCGAGAAATACCTCACTCCCGCGCAGGCCCAGGTGGCGCAAAGCCAGCCTCTCAACGTGGTGGCCCGCCGCTCGCCCGTGTCCATCGCTCCCTATTTCCTCGAGGAGGTGCGCAAGACCCTCGAACGCGACTACGGCTTCACCGGCATCTACCGGTCCGGCCTCAAGGTGTACACCACCCTCGACCCGAAGCTGCAGCTGGTGGCGAACCGCTCGGTGCGCGACGGCATTCTCCGCAACGACCGCGCGGCGCGCGGCTTCCGCAAGGTCCAGGAGTCCGCGCTCAAGGACGGCACCATCCCCGAGGGCTTCAGCCTCTCCGACTGGCGCCAGCCCTTCGACGTGGGCGACGTGGTGCGCGGCGTGGTCATCTGGGTGGAGAGGGACGGGGCCGGGCTTCAGATCGGCGACACCGTGGGCAGGCTGCCTCTCAAGGCCATCGCCTGGACCGGAAAGCCGCGGGTGACCGATGTGGTCAAGGTCGGGGACATCGTGCCGGTGCGCATCGTCAAGCTCGAAGGGACGGAGGCGAAGCGGGTGGCCGAGGTGACCTTCGAACAGGAGCCCGAAGCCGAGTCCGCTTTCCTGGCCATGGACACGCGAACCGGGGCGGTCCGGGCCATGGTGGGAGGATTCGACTTCGAGCGGAGCAAGTTCAATCGAGCGGTGCAGGCCCATCGCCAGACCGGTTCGATCTTCAAGGCCATCGTCTACTCGGCCGCGGTCGAGAGCCTGGGCTGGGGACCGGAGACGCTCATCGTGGATTCCCCCATCACCTTCACCGCCGCGGGCTCGCCCACCTGGTCGCCGCACAACTACGACATGAAGTTCCTGGGCACCATCACCGTCCAGCACGCGGTCGAGGAGAGCCGGAACATCCCGGCCATCAAGACGCTGCAGGCCATCGGCATCGAGAAGGGCATCGAGTACGCCAGGAAACTCGGCCTCAAGGACCAACTGCCGCCCTACCTCCCCATCGCCATCGGCGCGGGTGAGGCGACCCTCGACGAGATGGTCGCGGCCTTCGGCACCATCGCGAACGAAGGCCTGCGCATGACCCCGATGCTCATCACCAGGATCACGGACAACGAGGGCAACGTCCTCGAGGAGAAGCTCCCCGAGGCCCACGACGCCCTGCGCCCCGAAACCGCGGCGACCATGGCCAACATCCTTCGCGGCACGGTCCTGCGCGGCACCGCGCAACGCGCGGCCTCCCTCGGCCGGCCCCTGTGCGGCAAGACCGGCACCACCGACAACTGGAGCGACACCTGGTTCGTCGGATTCGAACGAGAGATGGTCGCGGGAGTGTGGAGCGGCTTCGACGACAAGCGGAAATCGCTCGGCCGCGGCCAGGACGGCGCGCGCACCTCCCTGCCCATCTTCATGGATTTCTGGAGAGAGGCGAGCAAGGAGCTTCCCAGGGACCAGGCGTTCCCGCCGCCCATGCCCGCGATCCGGGCCGACACCGTCGAACCGGGACAGGTTCCCTAGCGAACGATTTCCAGCGCGAGGTCGTCGTCGAAGCGCGCGGAGATCCGAAGGTCCGAAGCGAAAGACGGCAGCCGATCCTCGATGGCCTGGCGCCGATTGGGGCCAATGCCACGCAGGTGCAAGAGCACGTGGCGCACGCCCATCGATCGCAGGAGGGCCATCGACTGATCCGAAGGGAACTCCCTCATCGCGTCGCGAACCTTCGCGTACTCCCGGGGCTCGGTTCCCGCGTAGCCGTTCAACAACGGCTTCCAGTGCGTGGTCGACCGCAGCAGGTAGACGCTGTCGTCGAACCGCGGCCGCTGGAAGAGGCCATCGTTGGGCAGGATCGGCAGTTCGATCACGGGATGGCTTCCGGGTTGGGCCCGGAGCCAGAGATAGACCGCGGGCACGGGCTCCGCAGCGTTGAGGCAGCGATCCGCCGCCACCACGTTGAGAGGCGCCGCCGTCGCCTCGATCAGGGCCAGGGCGACGAGGGCGACGCGCCAGCCCGTTCTTCGCACGCGATCGAGGCCGATCGCAGCGAGCATGGAGAGGCCGAGGCAGAGGAAGACCGAGGCGCGCGCGGGCACGCGGATCATGCGGAAGGCTTCGAACTCGCGCAGCCAGGAGAAGGGACCCGGGAAGAGCGTCTGGCCGAAGAGGCGGACCTCGGGCCCGAGAGCCACGAGCCAGGCGCAGGCCGCGAGCGCCGCGTAGCCGAGAATCACGCGGCGGCGGAGAGGGTCCGCTTTCAGGCCGAGGAGGGCGAGAGCGGCCAGGCCGAGGACGGTGAGGCCTTGAAAGAGATCGCCCTCGACGATCGACCGCAGATTCTCGGTCGCGGCACCCCAGACGCGGTTGGACGCGGAGGTCGAAAGCGCTCCTTCGAGGGGCGCGGAGAAGAACACGGTCTCGCTGGCCGTGCGCTCGTACTGGAGCGGGGCGAGGGCCTGCTGGTGAAGCCACCGGAGAGGCAGAAGAAAGGCAAGGGCCACCGCGATCCCCACGGGTGCGGTGCGCAGGACGGACGGCCTCTCGATCAGGACCAGGATGGGAAGGGGCAGGATGGCCGCGGCGAGCAGGGCTTGATACCCGCAGGCCCAGGCGGAGAGGCCGAAGAAAAGGCCGGCGAGGCTCGCGGCTTTCGCGGAGCCGTCGCGAGTCCAGCGATGGAGGAAGAGGAAGTAGAGCGGGAGGAACTGGGTGCCAAGGACGGACAGATGCGCGGGCGAGGAAACGCGATTCGAGGAGAACGAGAAGATCGCTCCCGCCGCGAAGGCGGCGAGCGGCGAGAGACCGAGGCTCAGGGCCAGGGCGCGGACCCCGAGAGCGGAGAGGAAGAAAGTCAGGAGGCGGACCACGTTGAGGGTGACGATGGGATCGCTGGTCAGCAGACGAAGGGGCAGGGACAGGATCGAGGTCGCCACGATCGGTTCGTCGAGAAAGAGCGCGTAGCGGAGCGGGTGGAGGGTGTTCGCGTGGGGCAGGCTCAGAGGATCATGGAGAAGGGCGCGCGTGGTCCACGCCATCACCCAGGCGAAGTACGAGGAATCCCCCGCCTCGATCAGGTTCAGCCGGGCTGCGAGCGGCCACGTCATGAGGACGGTCAGGGCGGCGTAGAGAAACGCGGCCCCCGCGTGCGACTTGAGGCTCACTCCTCGCTCGCCGACACACCCTTGGACAGCTCGCCCTTCGCCTTCGCCACCAGCGCGGCCTTGATGAAGATATCGAGATCTCCATCGAGCACACGGTCGACGTCGCCGGTCTCGCACTTCGTGCGATGGTCCTTGACCATCCGGTAGGGATGCAGGACGTAGGAGCGGATCTGCGACCCGAACGCGATCTGCATCTTGGCGGCCTCGACCACGTCGAGCTTCTCGCGCTGCTTCTTCATCTCCAGATCGAAGAGGCGGGACTTCAGCACCTTCATGGCCACTTCGCGGTTGCGGATCTGGCTGCGCTCGTTCTGGCAGGCCACCACGATGTTGGTGGGGATGTGGGTGATGCGGACCGCGGAGTCGGTCACGTTGACGTGCTGGCCCCCCGCGCCGCTCGAACGGTAGGTATCGACCCTCAGATCCTTGTCGAGGATCTCGATCTCGATGCTGTCATCGAGTTCCGGCCAGGCGAAAACCGCGGCGAAGGAGGTGTGCCGGCGCGCGGCCGAGTCGAAGGGCGAGATCCGGACCAGGCGGTGAACCCCGCTCTCGACCCAGAGCGTCCCGAACGCGTATTCGCCGGAGACGAACATGGTGACGCTCTTGATCCCGGCTTCCTCACCCTTCTGGTAGTCGGTGATGTCAACCTTGAAGCGCTTTCGCTCGCAGTATCTCTGGTACATGCGGAAGAGCATCTCCGCCCAGTCCTGGCTTTCCGTTCCGCCCGCGCCTGCGTTGATCGAGAGAATCAGGTTGTTCGCATCGTGCTCCCCGCCGAGGGTGTGCCCGAGCTCGGCCTCTTCGATGCTTTGCTGCCAGGTGAGGACCGCGGCCTTCAGCTCGGCCTCGACCTTCTCCCCGCCCGCAAGCCACTCCTGGAGAACCGCGACATCGCCCTCCTGGCTGGTGACCCGGCGGACGAGTTCGAGCCGCTCCTCGATCTTCTTCCGTTTTCGCTGGACCTTCTGGGCGTTGCGCTGATCGTTCCAGAACCCGGGTTCGGTGACCTCGCGGTCCACCACCGAGAGGTCGGCGGTCAGTTTCGCT
>DAORUA010000306.1:0-4940 GCA_035432945.1 Vicinamibacteria bacterium
GCGAGACCATGGAGTTCGCGCGCACGATGCGGGCGAGGCCCACGATCTGCTCGCAGCCGATGGGATTGCGCTTGTGGGGCATGGCCGACGAGCCCTTCTGGGTGGCGCCGAAAGGCTCCTCCACCTCGCGGAACTCGGTCTTCTGGAGGGCGCGGATCTCGGTGGCGAAGGTCTCGAGGCTCCCGGCGAGGATCCCGAGGGAGGTCATCACCTGGGCATGCCGATCGCGGGGGATGACCTGCGAGGCGATGGGTGCCGGGGTCAGGCCGAGGTCCCGGCACACCTCCGCCTCCACGTCGGGTCCGAGATGGGAAAACGTTCCCACCGCGCCCGAGAGCTTGCCGGTCGCGATCTCCGCGCGCGCGGTGACGAGGCGACGGCGATCGCGGGAGAGCTGGTCGTGCCAGAGCGCGAGCTTGAGACCGAAGGTCATGGGCTCGGCGTGGACGCCGTGGGTGCGGCCGATCATGACCGTGTGTTTGTGCTCCAAGGCGCGGGCCTTCACGGCCTCCCGCAGGGCATCGAGATCGGCGAGAAGGAGATCGAGCGCATCGCGGACCATCATCGACAGGGCGGTGTCGACCACGTCGGAGGAGGTGAGGCCGTAGTGAAGGAACCGGCCCGCGGGTCCGACATTTTCGGCGGTGGCGCTCACGAAGGCGATGACGTCGTGCCCGACTTCCTTCTCGATGGCGTCGATCCGGGCCACCTCGAAGCGCGACTTCTCGAACAGGATGTCGCGCGCATCCTTCGGCACCACGCCCCGGCGGCAGAGCGCGTCGGTGGCGGCGAGCTCGATCTTCAGCCAGGTGGAGAACCGGTTCTCGTCCGACCAGAGTTTCGACATCTCCGGCCGGGAGTAGCGGGGGATCATGGAGAACGAAGCATACCGGCCAGGGGGGTCCCGGGGGGAGCAAGGCTCGAGCGATGTCGAGGATCCCGAAACTCGACTCGAGCCGGCGCGCCCTCGTGATCGACGCTCCAGCCCTGGCCCGTCGAGGGCGGCCTCGTGCGAAAGTTGGGTCGCATGAAGCTCGACACCCGCATCACCCTTCTCGCCGCCCTCTTGCTCGCCGCCTGCTCGCCCTCCGGCTCGTCACCGGCCCGGGCGAAGGTCACCCGCCTCTCCATCGCCACCGGCGGGACCGGCGGCGTGTACTACGTGTATGGCGGCGCGCTCGCGAGGCTGATCTCCGAGTCGGTCCCGGGCGTGGAAGCCACCGCGGAGGTCACCTCCGCGTCCATCGACAACCTGAAGTTCCTTCGCGACGGCAAGGCCGACATCGCCTTCACCCTCGCGGACACGCTGAAGGACGCGAGCGAGGGAAAGGGCGCATTCGAAGCACGGCCCATCGACCTCCGCGCCCTGGCCGTGCTCTACACGAACGTCACCCACGTGGTGACGAAGAAGGGCAGCGGCATCACGAAGCTCGCGGACCTGAAGGGAAAGGTGGTGTCCATGGGCTCGGCGGGCAGCGGCACGGAGACCATCGCCGATCGGACGCTGGTCGCGGCGGGCCTCGATCCCGCGAAGGACATCCGGCGCGAGAATCTCTCGGCCCAGGCATCGGCGGACGCGCTCAAGGACGGCAAGGTCGACGCCTTCTTCTGGAGCGGCGGACTGCCCACCGCCGCCGTCCTCGATCTCGCCATTTCCGCCCCCACTCTCATCCTCGATACCGCGAGCGTGCTTCCGAGACTCCAGGCGCAGTATGGCGAGGCGCTCTACCGGCCGGTCTCGATTCCGCCGTCGACCTACGCGTCCATCGATTCCGAGGTTCACACTTTCGGGGTCTCGAACGTGCTGGTGGTTCCGGCGAACTTCGACCCGGAGCGCGCGTACCTCATCGTCAAGACCATGTTCGAGAAGAAAGCGGCGCTCGCCGCCGCTCACGCCGAGGCGCGGAACCTGGATCTGCTGGCCGCGGTCACGGGATCGCCGGTGCCGCTCCATGACGGGGCCCTGCGGTACTACGCCGAAGCGGGCTCTCCGCCCCCGACGCCCGCGGTCAAGCCCTAGCCGCCCGCGTCCCCGCGGGCGGTGTACGCTCGCCCACCGTGATCGATCCGAAGCCCGTCGTTTCGCACGAGGACGCTGAAGAGGCCATGGTCCGCCGCGTGCATACGGCACCTCCCGCCGCCGCGGTGGTGGCGATCGCGCTGTCCGTTCTCATTCTGCTCGCGGAAGTCACGGTGGTGGAAACCCTGCGCTTCCGCGCGATCGTGCTGGGCCTGGGGCTGGCCCTCGCCTTCCTGACTCTTCGGGTCAAGCTGAAGTTCTCGAGTCTGGTCCCGCACGGCCTGGCCCTCATCGCCCTCGGCATCACCCTCGCCATTGCCGCCTTCGGACGCGGGTTCCTCGCCCGGGCCTCCGAACCCACTCTCCTCGATCTCGGCCTTGGCCTCACCCTGCTGGGGCTGGTGGTGGCGGCGGCCTGGGTTTCGACCGGCCGCGCGCTCCCCGTTCTTTCCCTCGCCACCGTGGCCTATGTCCTGTGGGGATCCGAGCTCGACCGGATCGGCCTTTCCATGATCGCCCACCGTGGCTACGACATACCGCGCCTCGTCGGCTCCATGGTCATGGGTTTCGAAGGCGTCTTCGGCGTGCCTCTCGACGTGGCCGCCACCACCATCGGGCTCTTCGCCATCTACGGCGCAATTCTCGAGGCCTCGGGCGCCGCGCAGTTCTTCCTGGATCTCTCCTTCGCCTCGTTCTCCGGTGGCCATTCCGCCCGCGGCGCGGGCCGGGCGGTGACCCTCGCCGGATTCCTGCTCGGCTCGGTCTCGGGCAGCGGTGTCGCCACTACCCTGACCCTGGGGGGAGCGGCCGCGCCGCTCCTGCGCCGCGCGGGTTTCACCCGGGAGAACGCGGGCGCCCTCCTCGCCGCCGCCGGCATCGGGGCGATCCTCTCCCCGCCCACCCTGGGTGCGGCGGCCTTCCTCATCGCCGAGTTCCTCAAGATCTCCTACGGTCAGGTCCTGGTCATGGCGAGCATCCCGACCCTGCTGTACTACCTCGGGATTCTCCTGATGATCGAGGCGGATGCGCCGAAGGAGCACGAACCCGCTCCGGGCGAAGAGCCGACCGCGCCGCCGAAGGCCATGAAGGCGATCCTTCGCGAGGGCTTTCACCATCTCATCTCGCCTCTCCTCATCATCGGCTTCCTGCTCGCGGGCTACTCCGCCACCCGTTCGGCGTTTCTCGCCTGTTGCGGCGCCGTGCTCCTGAGCTTCGCGAACCGCGCCCAGGCCCTGAACCCGCGCCGACTGCGCCGCGCCATGACCAGCGCGGGCGCGTCCATGGTTCCGGTCATCGCCACCACGGCCTGCGCGGGGATCCTGGTCAGCGGCCTCACCCTCACCGGCCTCGGCCTCAAGGTGGCGGGACTCATCGTCTCTCTCGCGGGCGCGAACGTGACCGGGGTCATCCTTCTCTCCGCGGTCTCGGTGTCCGTCCTCGGCCTCTCGGTTCCGGTGACCGCGTCCTACATCCTCTCCGCCGTGACCATCGCTCCCGCCCTCATCCAGGTGGGCGTCCATGAACTGGCGGCCCACATGTTCATCTTCTACTACGCGGTTCTCTCCGAGGTCTCGCCGCCCACCGCGCTTTCGCCCATGGCCGCGGCGACGCTCTGCCACGGGGATCCTTACCGCACCATGATGGCGACCCTCCGTTACACCCTTCCCGCCTTCCTGGTGCCCCTCGCGTTCACCCTGCGGCCCGACGGCCTGGGCCTTCTTCTTCAAGGGCCCTGGCCCGCTGTCGCGACCGCGGTGCTCGCCAATGGGGCCATCGTCGTCTCGGGGGTGGCCGCGGTTTCCGGTCACCTGGTCCGCCCCCTCTCCCCGAAGGCTCGGGCCGCGTTCGCGACCGCCCTTCTCTTCCTGCTCTTCGCGTGAATTACCCGTCCGGATTTCGGTGGAACGCGGTTCGGACCCTCGCCTACGCTTCGCGGCATGCTGATGACCACCACTGATCGCCGGAGCCCGGAACGCCCACTGCCTTCGCCTCGCGCCATGTATGCGGCGGTGGTGCGGAAGGACGCGAGCTTCGACGGCCTCTTCTACACGGGGGTCAGGACCACCGGCATCTTCTGCCGTCCCTCGTGCCGTGCCCGGAAGCCCCGACGCGAGAACGTCCAGTTCTTCCCCGCGGTGAAGGACGCGCTCTTCGCGGGGTACCGCGTGTGCCTCCGCTGCAAGCCCCTGCTCTCGGTCGGGACGCACCCGGGGTGGGTGGGCGACCTGCTGGCGCGGGTGGAGTCGCGCGAGGGTGCGCGGCTCAAGGATTTCGAGCTCGCCCAGGACGGCATCGACCCGGCCCGCGCGCGACGCTATTTTCAGGAGCACTTCGGCATGACCTTTCAGGGCTATTCACGCGCGCGACGCCTGTCGGGCGCCCTGTCCCAACTGCGCCTGGGGTTCGACCTCGACAACACCGCGGCGGACGCCGGCTTCGAGTCGCTCTCGGGTTTCCGCGACGCTTTCTCGAAGGTGTTCGGCGCGCCCGCGGGCAAGGCCGAGCGCGCGGACGCCATCCATTTGGGCTGGGTGGAGACGCCGATCGGCCCCATGATCGCCGGCTCGCGGGCGGGATCGCTCATCCTGCTCGAGTTCACGAACCGCCGGATGATGGAAGCGCAGATCGAGACGCTCCGGAAGCGCTTCAAGGCCGCGTTCCTCCCCGAGGACGACGCGGTGATCAAGGCCACGCGCCGTGAACTCGACGAGTATTTCGCGGGCAAGCGCCAGGAATTCACCATTCCCCTCGACTACCCGGGCACGCCCTTCGAGACGAAGGTGTGGACGGAACTGCTGAAGATCCCGTATGGCGAGACGCGCAGTTACGAGGAGCTGGCCGAGATCACGAGCACGAAAGGCGCGGTCCGGGCCGTGGGCAGCGCGAACGGCCGCAACCGCATCGCCATCGTCATCCCCTG
>DAORUA010000307.1:0-4940 GCA_035432945.1 Vicinamibacteria bacterium
AGGATCTCCTCGAGCGAGCGAAGGTTCTCGTCCTTCACCCCGAAGAGCTCGTCCGTCCGCCCCGAGAGCGAAATGCGCATCATTGTCGTGACAAGAGTATGCCCAGATCGCGCAGCTGATCGGGCCTGACCTTGGAAGGCGCGTTGCACATGAGGTCGGTGGCCGAGGCGGTCTTGGGGAAGGCGATGACGTCACGGAGCGAGCCGGCCCCGGAAAGGAGCATGGCCAGCCGGTCGAGGCCAAGGGCGATGCCCCCGTGCGGAGGCGTGCCGTAGGAGAGGGCGTCGATGAAGAAGCCGAAGCGCTCGCGGGTTTCTTCGTCGGTGAGGCCGAGGATCTTGAAGACCTTCGCCTGGGTGGCGGAGTCGTGGATGCGGTAGCTGCCCCCGCCCACTTCCATGCCGTTCAACACGATGTCGTAGGCCTTCGCCCGGACCTTGCCCGGCTCGGAGTCGAGCCGGTGCGCATCTTCGGGCAGCACCGCGGTGAAGGGGTGGTTGACGCTGTAGAAGCGCTTCTCGCCCGCGTCCCATTCGAAGAGAGGGAAGTCGACGATCCAGAGGAACTTGTAGGCCTTCTCGTCGACGAGCTTCAGTTCCTTGCCCATTTCCAGGCGGAGGATGCCCATGGCCATGCTGATCGGGCCCTCGGCGTCGACGCCGACGAGGATGGTGTCGTCCTTTGAAGCCCCGGTCTTCGCGAAGATCTTCCGGGCCACTTCTTCCGAGGCGCCCTTCTTGATGAGATTCGCAATGGCTTCGTCGGTGTACTTGAGGGTGAAGAGATTGCGCTTGCTGGCCCGCGCATCGGGCACGATGCGGGTGAGCCACAGCTCTTCGTTGATCTTGCGCAGGCGTGTGCCGGACGGGGCGACCGCCGCGGGCAGGACGATGGCCCGGGCCACCGCACCCGCCTCGATCGCGGCGGGGAAGCCCTCGAGCCCGAGGGTGCGCATCTCCTCCGTGATGTCCGAGATCTCCATGCCGAAGCGGAGGTCCGGCTTGTCGGAGCCGAACCGCAGCATGGCGTCTTTGTACGCGAGGCGCGGGAAGGGGCGCTGCACCTCCACGCCGATGAGGGCGAGGGCCTTCTGGTAGAGCGGCTCGATCAGCTCGAAGATCGCCTCCTCGTGCGGGAAGGACATCTCGATGTCGACCTGCGTGAACTCGGGCTGGCGGTCGGCGCGCAGGTCCTCGTCGCGGAAGCAGCGGGCGATCTGGAAGTAGCGGTCGAGGCCGCCCACCATGCAGAGCTGCTTGAACATCTGGGGCGACTGGGGCAGGGCGAAAAACGACCCGTGATGGACGCGCGAGGGAACGAGGTAGTCGCGCGCGCCTTCGGGAGTCGAGGCGGTGAGGATGGGGGTCTCGATCTCGAGGAAACCCTGCTGGTCGAGGTAGGTGCGGATGGCGAGGGCCAGCTTGTGGCGGAGGATGAGCGACTTCTGGATCGGGCCCCGACGCATGTCGAGATACCGATACTTGAGCCGGATGTCCTCGGAGGTCGTGATGTCGTCCTCGATCGCGAAGGGCGGCGTCTTCGCCTCCGAGAGGATCACGATCTCGGTCGCGGTGATTTCGATGGTGCCGGTCTTGATCTTGGGGTTTATGGTGTCCGCATCCCGCGCGTCCACCCGGCCGGTGACCGCGAGGACGTACTCCCCGCGAACCTTGTCGGCCACATCATGGGCGGCCTTCGAGACCTCCGGACGCGCCACCACCTGGCAGATGCCCTCGCGGTCCCGCAGGTCGATGAACACGACGCCGCCAAGGTCGCGCCGGGTGGCCGCCCAGCCCATCAGGGTGACGGTCTGTCCGACGTGGGAAACGTCGACCGAACCGCAGTAGTGCGTGCGTTTCAACTTTGACTCCTGGAAGAGAGGCGGGGGATGGAAAGGATAAGGGGCTGGGAAGCAGGCATGGCCATTTCGGGGAACGCTCTACTGAGCGTTCTGTTCTTCGAGGTACGTGTTCTTGTACTCGAAGTAGTTCTGCGCGTAGACGCGCAGCTCGGCCTTCTCTTCGTCGCTCAGGGCGCGGCGGATCTTCGCCGGAAAGCCCATGACCATCACCCCGCCCGGGATCTCCATGCCTTCCGGCACCAGGGTGCCCGCGGCGATGATGCTCCCCTCGCCCACTTTCGCCCCATTGAGGACGATGGCCCCGATCCCGATCAGGGCGTAGTCGCCGATGGTGCAGCCGTGCAGGTTCACCGAGTGACCCACGGTCACGTGATGCCCGACCACGGTCGGGAAATCCGGGCCCTGGATGTGGATGACGGTGTTGTCCTGGATGTTCGTATAGGCGCCGATCACGATGGGCATTTCGTCGCCCCGGACGGTCGCGCAGGGCCAGACGCTCGCATGGTCGCCGAGGGTCACGTCCCCGATGACCTGGGCGGAGGGGTCGATGTAGACGCCTTCGCCGAGGCGCGGCCACTGGCCTTTGTAGGGTCGGATCATTGAAATGAGACCCGCGATTCTACTTGAGGGACCGATTTCGGGGTGGACCCGTCCCCCGGGACCCTAGGCGTCCGCCACCCGCAGCAGGAACCGGGTGCCGCCGATCTGGAACTCGGTGCCGTCCTGGATCTCGACCTCCTTCACCCGTTCCGTGCCGAGGAAGGTGCCGTTCTTGCTCTCCAGGTCCCGCAGGACGAAGCGCGTCCCCCGCGCCTCCACCATGGCGTGCATCCGGGAGACTTGGGTCTCCGCTAACTCTATGGCTGCTCCGGAGTTGCCACCCTCGCGTCCAATGAGAAGGGAGGCGTGGCGGAGGACGTGTTCGGCGCCCTCCTTCGGGCCGGACAGCAGAGTCAGGCTCACTCGCTTGCCGGGGGGCAGGGTAAGCGGACCTCGCGGCAGGCCGGCGGCCCGGGAGGGGGCGTCCGCGGTGCTGCCGCCGGCGCCTGTGACCTGGTCCACGGGAACGCTGGCGGTGGGCGTCCTCAGGGACGGCATCCCCGGCGTGGACGCCGAGGCCGCGCCTGGAATCGGTCTCGTTCCGCGGCCCGCGGTGTGCCGGAGCGGTCGGTCGGTGAGGGCGTCTTCGATGTCCTCGACCATCTGATCGGCGTTCGCGTACCGCTCGTCCGGGTTCTTGGCCAGGGCATGGGCCACGATGTGGTCCACCGCGGGCGGCAGGTCCTTCACGATCAGGCTGGGCGGCGTGGGGTGCTCGTAGGCGAGCCGCATCAGGATCTCGGAGAACGTGCCCCTGCCGAAGGCCCGCTTTCCGGTGAGCGCCTCGTAGAGGACGGTGCCGAGCGAGAAGAGATCGCTGCGCGCGTCGACCCGGGCTTCGAGGGCCTGCTCCGGCGCCATGTACCCGGGGCTGCCGAGCACGTCGCCCTGGCTGGTGAGCTTCGACGAGTCGAGCTTGGCCACACCGAAGTCCATGATCTTGGGCTCGCCCTTCTTGAGGATCATCACGTTGCCGGGCTTGATGTCGCGGTGGACGATGCCGTTCTCGTGGGCGTGGGACAAAGCGTCGGCCAGGCGGGAGGCGATGCGCAGGGCCTCCCTCCAGGGCAGGGGGCCGCTTTCGATCACGTCCTCGAGGGTGCGGCCGCGGAGGAACTCGAGGGACATGAAGAAGGCGTCGGCCGCGGCGTCGATGCCGATCTCGTAGACCACCACGATGCACGGGTGCTGAAGCCCGGCGGCGGCCCGCGCCTCCTGGTAGAAGCGCTTCTCGAAGGTCTCGCGCAGTTCCTCGGCGATCGGCTCGAGGAGCAGGGTCTTCAGGGCGACCGGGCGCATCAGGGAGAGGTCGCGCCCTTCGTACACGATGCCCATGGCGCCGCGGCCGATCTCGCGCACGATCTCGTAACGGCCGATTGTCCTGGGGAGGGTGGTCTGGGGCATCAGTTCCACTGGAGAGACAGGTCTTTGCGAAGGCCGCCCATGCTCCCGAGCTTAGCCTTGAGCCGGAGGCGGCTGCCCGGGTTGAAGAAGGTCTGCGACCGCTCGGTCTTGACGTTGTCGTCCCACAGGACCTCGACCTTGACCGTCCGAAGCCCCGGGGTGACCTCGAGGGTCTCGGCGAGGAACCCCTTTCGCATCTCCACTCCCACGATCTTCTTGGTGACGCGTCCGCCGAAGGGCGCGTCGATCACCCGGAGATCATCGACGTAGAGACGAAAGATGCCGCCCTTGAGGGAGTGTTCGAATTCCACGCTCAGCAGCGTGGCCTCGTTCGCGCGGCGCGCCGGCCGCGGGGTCTCGCGCGGCGCCTCCGAAGGTGCCGTCGCAGGCGGCGCGGGCTCGGGCTCTGCGGGTTTCTCGATGAGCCGGGCGACCGGCGGCGGGGTCAGGAAGCTCACCGTGGCCCACCCAAGAAGGGCGAGGACCGCGACCGCTCCGGCGGACCACAGGATCTTCCTCCGCCTCCGCGCCGGGCTCCCGGGAAGGGCGCGGGTCTCGAGCGACGTCCAGTCCTCGGGAATGCGTCGCCCGTTCGTCGTAGTCACGAGCGCGGCGAGGGGATTGTCCGCGATCTCGGTTCCGCTCCCCGGGCTCGAAGCCGGAACCCGGCCGGAATCGGTGCCCGGTCCGATGAGGGCGGTGATGTCGTTCGCGAGGGCCTGCGCGTTCGCATACCGGAGGGTCACGTCCTTGGCCAGGCACCGCCGCAGGATGTTGTCGATCGCGGGCGAGAGGGAGGCTATGCGCACCGAGGGGGGCTCGGGTTCGGTGCTCATCAGCTGGAAGAGGATCTTGGTGACGCTCTCCCCGTCGAAGGCCGGGACGCCGGTGAGCATCTCGTAGAGCACCGATCCGAGGGAGAAGATGTCCGAACGCCCGTCCACCGGCCGCGCCATGGCCTGCTCGGGAGACATGTAAAGCGGCGTCCCGATGAACTGTCCGGTGGCGGTGAGACGCTCGGTCTCGATCTTCGCGATGCCGAAGTCCATGATCTTCGGGTCGCCCGAGGGGAGGA
>DAORUA010000308.1:0-4915 GCA_035432945.1 Vicinamibacteria bacterium
GGGGGTGGCTGGCCCGGGGGGGGGGGAAGTTCCTGGGGTGGCGGGGGCGGCTTCTCGGGCGGCGGAGGTTCCTTCGGCGGTGGCGGCGCGTCCGGAAGCTGGTGAGATATGACCGACTCCTTCTTCTCAAAAATCGACGAACGGAAGATCGTGGAATCGATTCGCCTCGCGGAACAGCGTTCTCGCGGCGAGATCCGGATTCACGCCACCGAGAAGCCGGTCGCGGACGTGATGCAGGAGGCGACCAGGACCTTCGAGCGCCTCGGCATGACCGCAACCGCGGAGAGGAATGGCATCCTCATCTTCGTGGCGCCAAAGAGCCAGAAGTTCGCGGTCCTCGGCGATTCAGGCATCACCTCCCTCGTGGGAACGGCGCCCCTCGATGAGATGGCGTCCTCGATGTCGGCCGCGTTTAGGGAGGGTCGCTTCACCGACGGGCTGGTGGGAGCGGTCGAACGCGCGGGCGCGCTGCTTCTCGCCCATTTCCCCCGGGTCCAAGGGGCCTCCGACCAGGACGAGCTCTCGAACACGATCAGCCGCGGCTGAGTTCCTCGACGATCGCCTGCGCCGCGTCCTTCGGTGAGGCCGCCTCCGTGATGGGCCGGCCCACCACGATGTAGTCGCAGCCGAGGCGCAGCGCCTCGGAAGGCGTCGTCACCCTCGCCTGATCGCCCCGGGCCGAGCCCTTCGGCCGAATACCCGGGGTCACGATGACGAGGTCATCGCCCACCGTCTCCCGAATGACCGTGATCTCGTGCGGCGAGCACACGACACCGTCGATTCCCGACTCCCGGGCCAGAACCGCCAGTTGCCTGACCGTCTCCGCCACCGTTCCGCGCGCGCCGGTTTCCCGCAGCGACTCGTCGGTGTGCGAAGTCAGCACCGTGACCCCGAGGAGCTGGGTCCCTTCCGCGGGCAGGGCCGAGGCCGCCGCCTCCAGCATCGCGCGCCCGCCCGAGGTATGCACGGTCACGAAGAAGGCGCCGAGCCGCGAAGCCGCGCCCACCGCCTTGGCGACCGTGTTGGGGATGTCGTGGAACTTCAAGTCGAGGAACACGCGTCCGCCCGCGGCCACGATGGCCCGAACCATCTCCGGCCCCTCGGAGGTGAAGAGTTCCTTTCCGACCTTGAACATGCCGACATGCGGCGTGAGTTCGTCGACGAGTGTTTGCGCGCGCTCCCTGGAGTCGACGTCGAGGGCGACGATCAGGCGGTCCTTCGGGTTCATTTTTTCTCCAGCATCAGTTCCAGGTCGCCGTCATCTTGCCCTAGCGCGGGTCTCCTGTCGCGGCGCCCTGGTCAAGAATGGCCCTTGCCTTGCGGATCATCCTCTTGAGGCCCGGATCGAGGTCCATGGCCAGGGCCTCCTCCACGTCGAACCACCGCAGCGAGGGACCCGACATGGGCGCGCCCGGGCCGTCGGGAGGCTCGGCGCGCAGTGGCTCTTCAGGATCGGCGATGAAGAGGTAGCGGAGGTCGAGGTGCTCATGCGTGGGTTCGAGCCTGCGGGCGGGAATGGTGTGGATGTCGATGTCGAAGGGCCGCGGCGCCCCGGGGTGCAACCGCGGTGTGAGGCCGGTCTCCTCCGCCACCTCCCGGCTGGCCACGTTCTCGCCCCGCGTCTCGCCTGGCTCTCCGTGGCCCCCGGGCTGCAGCCACCGGTGGAGCTTGAGGTGATGGAGCAGCAGCACCGCCGAGCCATCCTCGGCCATGACTAGGCCGGATCCCGTGAAATGGCCCTCCTGAATGGCGCGATCGAAGGGATCCGGGTGGGCCCTCGCGAACACCATCATGCGGATCCGGTCCGCTTCCTCCCGGACCTCCGAGGCCTGGTGACGGGAGAGGATGTCGACAAGACTCATCCTCTTGATTGTAGTGCGCTTCGAAAGCGCCGCTCCCAGGGGCCGGGACCAGGTCTCAGCCGGCGGCTGGATGGGATCAGGCGACGACGTAGGCCTGGGGCGGCCGGCGCGGGCGGACCAGGCGGTAGAGGAGCCAGGCCCCAAAGGCCAGGATCGTGAAGGGCAGGGCGACCAGGGCGAGCGGGATCATGAGGAGCGCGAGGAGGAACGCTCCCTTCACCACGCCCCGCGTCAACTCTCCGATGAAGGCCCCGAGGATCTTGAAGGGGATGACCACCAGACCGATGAGCAGGCCGAGCACCATCTTGAGCAGGACGAACGGGAGCAAAACCAGCGAGACGAGGGCACCGCAGAACATCAGGAAGAGGATGAAGAGCGTGGTCATGATTTCCCCTGTCTCCCTCAATAACGAAGACGCGCCTCCCGGGGTTCCCGAATCCTCCGGGAATCGGGGCGGCCCGGCCGCGGTCATACAATGCCCTCGTGGAAGACACCGACCGCATCCTGGCTGACCTTCGCGAGCTCGTGGTGCGCGAGTCGCCCTCCGACAATGCGGACCTCGTGACCTCGGCCGCGGAGTGGGTCCGCGAACGGCTCAACCGCGGCGCCCTTTCCATTGCCCGGACCGTGCCCTGTCCGCCTCGCGGCCACGCCGTGGTCGCGAGCGTTGGATCCGAGGCCGAGGGGCGCCCGAGCACGCTGCTTCTGGGCCACCTCGATACGGTGTGGCCGGCCGGGACCCTCGGGGAGATTCCGTTCTCCAATGACGGTACGGTCGTCCGGGGCCCCGGCGTGTTCGACATGAAGGCGGGCGCGGCGGTCGCCCTCAGCGTTCTCGACCGCCTTCGGGCGCGCTCCTCATCCCCTCGCGTGACCCTTCTGCTCGTGCCCGATGAGGAAATCGGAAGCTCGGCCTCGAGCGGCCTGCTCATCGACCTGGCCAGGAAACACGACCGCGTGCTGGTCCTGGAGCCTTCCGCGGCCGGAGGGGCCGCGAAGGTGGCGCGAAAGGGGACCGGCCTCTTCCGCGTCCGCTTCACCGGAGTCTCCTCGCATGCCGGCCTCGATCCCGAAAAGGGCGCCTCCGCGCTGCAGGCGCTTGCCGAGTTCGTCCTGGACGCGCCGAAGTTCGCGAGCGTCGAAGCGGGCACGACGGTGACGCCGACCCTCGCCTCCGCCGGGACCAGGAGCAACGTGGTGCCGGAGAACGCCGAGGTGACCCTCGATGGCCGGGTCTGGGCTCCGTCGGAGCCGGAGCGGGTGGAGCGTGAACTGCGCGCCTGGCGGCCGAAGGACCCGCGGGTCCGGGTCGACGTCGAGGGAGGATTCGACCGTCCGCCCCTGGCCGAGAGTGACGCCTCGCGGGCGCTCTTCGCGAGCGCCCAGCGCATCGCCCGGGATCTCGGCTTCGAACTTCGGGGCGAACGCGTGGGCGGCGCCTCGGATGGGAATCTCACCGCGGCCGCGGGAGTCCCCACCCTGGATGGACTCGGTCCCATGGGCGATGGCGCCCACGCGCGACACGAACACGTGCTGGTCGCCGATCTCGCCCGCCGCGTCGATCTGATCGAACGGCTGGTGCTGGGCTAGCCCAACGCCAGGAACCGCCGGCGCATCCGCGGGTTCAGCGGCCTCTTCGACATGGTCTTGAGGTCCACCACCACCACCACGTTCTTCGCGCGGAAGAGAAGCGTCTTGCCGCGTCGGGCCTCGAACGCGAGCCCGACGGATGTGCGACCCACGTGATCCACCCGGACTCCGATCTCGATGACGTCGCCGTGCCGGATGGGCTTGATGAAGTCCACCTCGAAGTGCACGGAGGGGAAACCGACGCCTCCGCCGATCACCCTTGAGTAGGAAGGCCCGATGCGGGCGTTGAACAGGGCCTCGAACGCGCAGTGGCAGAAGTCGACGAGGCGGGGGTAGTACGCGGTGCCCGCGGCGTCCACGTCGTGGAACATGATCGGGATACGGAGCACGAATGACGGGTTCTTCTTCATGATCGTGTCTCTATTCTGACAACAAAGGGCCACCCCCGGCCCCCGCGTCAATGTCAGAATGCGCGGAACGTGCTGGCCTCGCTCCTTGGTCGCCTGGGACTGTCTCGCCCTGAACTCCGGGGCTGGGTCGCATACGACTGGGCGAATTCGGTGTTCATGACCTCGGTGATCCAGGTCTTTCAGGTCTATTTCGCCAACGTGCTCGCGAGCGGCCTCACCAAGACGGAGTCGAGTGCGCGCTTCTACTCGGCAACCACCATCGCCGCCCTCGCGGTGGCCGTGATCGGACCTCTCATCGGCGCCCTGGCCGACTTCTCGGGCGCCCGCAAGCGTCTCATGGCCGTCTTCATCGTCCTGGGGGCCGCGGCCACCCTGGGCATCGCGGTGGTCGACCCGGGGGACTGGCGATCCGGACTCGTCTGGTACAGCCTGGCCAATATCGCGATCGCGGTCTCGTTCATCCTCTACGACTCTCTCCTTCCACACGTGGCCCGGCCCGAGGAAGTCGACCTCGTGTCCTCCGCGGGCTACGCTTTCGGCTACCTCTCCGGTGGTCTGGTACTCGCCTTGAACCTGCTCTGGATCTCCAATCCGCAGGCCTGGGGTTTTTCCAGTCCGGGTGCGGCCACCCGGGCATCCTTCGCTTTCGCCGCCTTGTGGTGGGTCCTCTTCTCGATACCCCTCTTCAGGAACGTCCCCGAGCCGCCCGCAAGCGGGGACCAAAGCGGCGCGCGCCGATCGGTGCTGGTCGCGACCATGGGCACGGTGAAGTCGCTCTGGGACACCTTCAGGCATCTGAGGCGCTACCGCGAGGCGCTTCTGATGATGGCCGCGTTCCTCATCTACAACGATGGCGTGAACACCGTGATCCGGGTGGGCGCCACCTACGGCACCGAGATTGGGATTCCCCAGTCGAGTCTCCTGCTGGCCATTCTCGCCGTCCAGTTCATCGGCCTTCCTTTCGCCTATCTGTACTCTCACCTGGCCGCGAGAATCGGCACTCGAAACGCGATCTATCTCGCTCTTCTCGTCTACCTCGGCATTTGCGGCCTG
>DAORUA010000309.1:0-4900 GCA_035432945.1 Vicinamibacteria bacterium
TCGAAGGGAAGGTTCAGCTTCGGCGCCGCCTTCTCGGCGAGCCGCAGGTAGCGGCTGCCCGCGAGGTCGCGGAAGAAGTCGCTCTTGCGGGAAGCGCCCCGGCGATAGAGGGTGGGCGTTTCTTCCTCCATGCGCGAGAGCAGCTCGGAGGCGCTGGAGGCGAGGGCCGGACTCGCGCCGCGCTCTTTCGCGAGACGTTCGATGACGCTCCGCAGGACCCGCAGTTGAGCCAGGTACTGCTGCATCCGGATCCCGCGTTCGAGGTCTTCGAGAAGCGGCGCCTGAATCGTCTCGGCGACCCCGCGGGAGGAAAGCTCGGCGGCGACCAGGGAGAATCGCGCGTTGATGAGCGCTTCGCTCAAGGCCACCTGACAGGCCACGTCGTAGTTGCTCCGGCTGTTGGTGATGCCGCGGCCCATGACCTTCCCATCGAGGCCCATCACCACCGCCTTGGTGGTGGTGGACCCGAGGTCGATCCCGATCGCGCACTTCATGCCGCACCTCCGCTGGCCTTCTTCTGCTCGAGCATCTGGAAGTACGACTCCAGCCGGTTCTTGATGTTGGCGGCCGAGAAATAGCGGGGATCCACCAGGTCGCTCTCGATGAAGCCGCCGGGCTTGCCCACCCGGCCCTCCACCTCGCGCAGCATGTGGAGCTGGCCCGCGCTGAAGGAGTTGCAGCTCTTCACCGAGTTG
Source organism: Vicinamibacteria bacterium (assembly GCA_035432945.1). Taxonomy (GTDB): domain Bacteria; phylum Acidobacteriota; class Vicinamibacteria; order Fen-336; family JAGNNV01; genus JAGNNV01. The sequence continues at coordinate 696 of DAORUA010000309.1, forward strand.
ATGAGGAAGCCGTCGGCCTGGTACTCCCTCACGTAGCGGGAAATCATGTCCACTCGGCTCGGCAGGTTGAGGTTGGTGTAACAACCCAGGCAGTAGTCGGCGAGGGTCTCGAGGGGGTGGGTCGGATCGTGACGGAAGCCGAGGTCGTAGACCCCGCCCACCTTGGTGTAGGTCGAGGCCACGACCACCGCGCCCTCGTCCACGAACATCTTCCAGAACTGGCGGAAGCTCGTCCAGTTGGGAGGTCCTTCCACCACGATGCGGTACTTCTCTTCGGTCATCTCGCCTTCCGGGGTGACCGGCCCGGCGCCCGCGGCGATGCGCTGTTCGATCTCCTCCCGAAGCTCCTTGTAGTACAGGACCGCGTCCTCGGTGCCGCGGAAGGCGGTGAAGATGGGGCCGATGTAGTACACGCCGCCGAAATAGGCGTCGATGGGCGAGGGCCGGCGCTTGGCCGACTGCAGGACCCACACGAGGTTGTCCTCGGCCTGCGCCGAACGGGTCAGGATCTGCTTGAGCCGGTCCTCGTCGTAGGCCCTGCCCGTGATCTTCTCCAGGGTGGGGATGATCTTCTTTTTGAGCTGCTCGACCACGTACTGACGCATCGAGTCCGTGATCTTCCCGTCGCCCTGGTAGGGCACGTGGAGCATGGCCACCGGGGCCTGGTACTCCTCGCGCAACAGTTCGAACCACTTCAGGAACGTGAAACAGCCGGTGTAGGAGAGCAGGAGCAGGTCGGGGTTGGGTAGGCGTTTGCCGGTCGGGCCGATGTTCCCGGACTTCAGCATGCCGATGTCGCTCTTCACGTACGTGCAGACGTCCTCGGAGTGGCCGAGCTTTTCCGCGAGGGCGATGTAGTCCTTCGACTTTCCGCGCATGCCCGCCTGCAGGGCGTTGATCTCGGGGAGCACGGGCAGGATGTCGAAGGAGAGCAGCAGCTCGGTGAGATTTCCGGGCACGAAGGTGTAGGCCACCTTCTCGCCCGTCTCGGGAGCTTCGGCGAGACGATCGAAGTGCGCGGCGATCATCTCCTTCTGGCGGAGCTGGCTCCGGTCCTTCTCGACGTCGGCGACGGCGGCATGGGTGGACATGGGTTAAGCCTCGCTCCACAACTTGATGGAATCGGCGAAGGTGCCCGCCTGCTCGCGGATCACCTGGAACTGGCCGCCGTTCTCGGAATACTTGAATGCCGTCCAGGGAATCCCCGCCTTGTCGACGGCCTTCACCGCCATCGGCTGGTCGAGGAGGGCGGGATCGCAGAAGCTCGCCGCGCAGAAGAGAACCCCTTCGGCGGCGTTCTTCTTCACCCGGTCGACGAGCGCCTGGCCCTTGTTCCCGAGCTCGACGTACCGGGTCGGACTCGCGATGGCCTGATCGAGAAAGGCGCGCACCAGGTTCTCGAGCGGATCGCCGTCCGTCCTGATGTCGCCTTCGATGAAACGGTGCACCTGCACGTAGTCGTCATCGACGATGTAGCAGCCGGCGCGTTCCAGGGTCTTGATGAGGCCGATGGGCGGCTGCTCGCAGAACGAGCCCGTGACCACCACCCGCGCCTGATCGAGCGGCTTTCGCTCGGCGCATCCACGGGCGGCCTCGAGGTAGGCGCGAACCATGGGGGTGTGCTTCTCGACCGGAAGCACCAGACCGGCCCGCATCACCGAGTACACCTCGTGGGTGGGCACCTTCCACGGCTGCTGACGGCGCAGCTCGTAGACCTCGGCGATGACCCGACGGTTCTCGTTGTAGAGCGCGATCGACGCGGCCAGGGCGTCGGGAAGCAACGGCTTGCCGCCGTGCTCGACGATCTGTTCCGACAGCTCGACAAGCTCGCGGCGGTAGAAGGATCCGCCGACCTCGGGATCGAAGTCCTGGGGCACGTCGAGGTAGCGCACGAGCTTCGTGGGGAACTGCATCTTCCAGATCCCGGAGAGATTGCGGATGACATCGCAGATGGCGGGGAAGAGCACGCCGTCGAGGCAGTCGAGACTCCCGTTCAGCCCGAGCTCGATGGTGCTGCGGGGGATATGGCAGATGTAGGACTGGTAGTAGGCGTCGCCGCGGATGATCTCGAGGTCCTCGCCGCCCCCCATCAGCCCCACGGGCAGGGCGCCCTGGGCGTGCAGCAGCTCGCGAGGCACGTAGATCGGCATGAAGCCGATGGCGATGCCGCCGGTCTCGGCCTTCCATTCCCGCACCGCGGACAGCCGATAGTCGCGCGAGAGCGCCTCGGCCTCGCCCGCGATCTCCTCCGGCCGCGCCGCGGTCATGAGTTGCTCCAGACCGGCTTGCGCTTCTCGAGGAAGGCCTGCAGGCCCTCGTTCGCGTCCTTCGTGCGCATCAGGGTGTCCAGGTACTGGCGCTCGAGGCGGGCGATCTCCTGGTTGAACCGGTCGATGAAGCCCTCGCGCGCGGCGCGGACCGCGAACCTCAGGCTCGACGCGGAGTGGGCGAGGATCCGGTCGCGCACGTACTCGAGGGCTTCCGCCATCGGGTCCTCCGCGAGGCCGTCGACCAGGCCGATGCGAAGGGCGGCCTCGCCCCCCAGGGTGCGGCCGCTCAGGAGCAGGTCTTCGGCGTGAGCCCGGCCCACCCGCTCGGGCAGCAGGATCGAAGCCACCGGCGCGAAGACGCCCAGCGAGATCTCGGGTTGGCCGAGGTTCGCGTCCGGCATGGCGTAGATGCGGTGACAGCCGGTGGCGAGTTCGAGGCCCCCGCCCAGGCACGCGCCCCGCACCACCGCGATGGTGAGCACCGAGGAATCGAAGATCGCCCGGAACAGGTTGTGGAAACCGTGCAGCATGCCGTTCACGTGCTCGGGCAGGTGCTCCTCGACGCTGGCGCCGAAGGAGAAGTGCCGTCCCTGGCCTTCGAGCACGATGGCCTTGAGGTGCCGGTCGAGCGCCGCCTTGCGGAACAGGGCGGTGAGCTCGGCCACGAGGGCGGCGTCGAGAACATTGCCTTTCGAGGCTCCGAAGGTGACGCGCCAGATAGCACCCGATTCGAGAATGGTGGTCTGGACGAGAGAGTTGGTTGCGGTCATGAGACCTCCTCGATGTCGAGTTCGAGCTGGACGAAGGGCCCGCCCCGGAAGCCGTTGCTGCGGAAGAAGGCGAGCACCGGCACGTCGTTGCGGCGAACCATGGTTCTGATGCGGGGCACGCCCTGGGCCTGGAAGCGGTCGGCCGCCTCCGCGAGCAGGAGGGACGCGACACCCTGGCGTTCCGAATTCGGATCCACCCCGATCGCGAAGATCCAGCCGCAGGGTTCCGACCCGAACTCAAAGGCGCGCACTTCTCCGAGGAGATACCCCGCGAGTCCCCTCGGGGCTTCCAGGGCGAGGCCGATCCGCGCCGCCCTCCCGTCCCGCTTGAGGAAGCGCTCCAGCACCCGGCTCCAGTAGGCCCGCTTTCGCAGTCCGGTGTGGAGGCCATCGATGCGGACCACCTCGGACAGATCCCCGGCCTTGAGCGGCCGGATCCGCGGCGACGCGGAGGTTTCAGGCGTTCTTGCCATGGGCCCTCGCGAGTATTTCGTCGACCAGGGGCTCCGACCAGACCGCACCTTCGGCGAGCCGCCGGCGCAGGAGCAGGAAGTCCGCTTCGCGGCAGGCCTTGCTGCCCTCATGGAAGGCGCGGAAGCCCGCGCGTCCCTCCGTCATCATGTTGAGGCCGAGCCAGGCCCGGTTCGATTCCTTGTTGCGATCCCAGTGCTCGAGCTTGTGCTTGCGCACGCTTTCGATGGTCTTGGCGAGGCATCCGGGCATGGTCATGGCCAGGCGATAGACGAGCCCCTCGACTTCGCGGTCGAGCAGGGACAGGTCGACCTTGCCCTGGGCCATGAGCTTCTTGCCTTCGTCCTTCGCCGCCCCCTGCTTGAAGTCGCCGTAGACGATCTGCCCTTCGTCGGAGATCCAGGCGTCCGTGACCACGAGGGGATTGGGCACGTAGCGGTCGCCGACCTTCAATGCGGGGACGAGACGGGTCACGAGCCCCAGCCGCTTCGCGCGGTGGGCGCTCCAGTGCTCGCACAGCGTGCAGCTCTCCATCGCGGCCTCGACCCCCACGAAGAGGGGGAGGAAGTCGGTGCTGCCTCCGTCGGGGGCGGAGCCGTGCTTGGGTCCCGCCTGGCCGAAGAGAGCGAGGTCCTGGGCCACCGAGAAGTCGCAGGCCATGCCGATCTCCTGGCCGCCGCCGATGCGCATGCCG
>DAORUA010000310.1:0-4891 GCA_035432945.1 Vicinamibacteria bacterium
ACCACGAGCAGGCCCGGACCGACTTCGGGGGCGACGACTACGTAATCAAGGCCGAGGGTTCCATCGACGTCCTCGCCAAGAAGATCGCTCGCCTCCTGGGCTGAGCACCCAAGGGTTCTTCCGCCCTTCCTCGGTGAATCATGGCGCCCCGGCTGATTCTCGCCAGTTCCTCGCCCCGCCGCGCGCGGATCCTAGACTCCCTTGGTCTCAGGTTCGAGATCCGTCCCGCCGACGTGGATGAGACGGTTCTGCCGGGCGAGTCGCCGACGGCGGCGGTCCGCCGTCTGGCCCGCTCGAAGGCGCTCATCCCCAGGGCAAGGACCGACGAGTGCGTCATTGCGGCCGACACCGTGGTGGTTCTCGGCGCGCGGATTCTCGGCAAGCCGATGGACCGGGCCGAGGCCAGGTCGATGCTGAAGGACCTTTCCGGCCGCACCCACACCGTGGCCACCGGCGTCGCGCTGCGGTGGGCCGGGAGGATGGCCACCGTGGTCGACCTCACCGACGTCCGCTTCCGCCGGATGGACGAGGCCGAGATCGAGCGCTACGTCCGGACCGGCGAGCCCCTGGACAAGGCGGGCGCCTATCACGTCGAGGGAGGCGGGGCCGCCTTCATCGAGGCGATTGACGGTTCACCCTCGAACGTGGCGGGCCTTTCCGTGACCACGGCGAGGCGCCTGTTGAAGCGCGCCGGCTTTTTCTAGCCGCTAACGCCCGATCGACAGGCGCTCGGCCAGGGGCGAGGGGAGGCCCGCGTTCAGGATGTTCTCCTGGGTGGTCGCGATGTCGTAACGGACGCGGTGAATTCGAAGCAGCCGGGTCTCGGAATTGTAAGTGGCGAACGAGGCGAGGGGACACCGATCCCGGGGCTGGCCGACGCTGCCGGGATTGATCAGGTACCGCTTGTTCGGATCGAGCTTGATCTTGAACTCCGGGGGCGCGGCCAGGTGCATATCGACGTCCAGGCCGTCCCAGGAGAACACCACCGGGAAGTGGGAATGGCCGATGAAGCAGATGGGGAAGTCGGTGCCGCGGAAGACGCGCAGGGCATCGAGGTCGCTGAAGATGTAGGCGTCCTCGTCGAGCGGTGAACCGTGGGCGATGGCGAAGGCTCCGTCCACCATCTTCGGCCCCTGCGGGAGCATGGCCAGGTAGCGGCGGTTTCCCCGGGTGAGCTTCCGGGCGGTCCACTCCGCGGCCGTCCGGGCGAAGCGCGAGAACTTGGCCAGCCGGTCCTCTCCCTCGACCCCCGAACAGACCTTGTCGTGGTTGCCGCGGATCGCCACCAGCGGCTTGATGGCCCGCAGGCGATCGACGGTCTGATTCACCTCGGCGGCATAGCCCACGATATCTCCCAGGCAGACCGCCTTGTCCCAGCGCTTGCGCCGGGTCGAGTTCATCACCGCGGCGAAGGCCTCGTAGTTCGCGTGTATGTCCGAGAGGATCAGATAGCGCATGGAGGAATCAGGGTCACGGGTGGGACAGGAGGCGAAGGACGCCGGTCACCACTTCTTCGGGAGACCGGTTCGTGGTGTCGACGGTGGCGTGAGCCCGAGAGTACTTGTCTTTTCGCTCCGCATAAAGCGAAGCGGCATCCGTTTCGCCCCGGTCGACCAGCGGCCGCCCTCCCTGGATGGCCGCCCGGCGGAAGGCCTCGGTGAAGTCGCAACCCAGGTGCACGGTGAAGGCGCGGGTCAGGATCTCTTCGGCGCACGCGGGCTGGACGAACGCTCCGCCGCCGGTGGCGAGCACCCGATCGCCGGCCTGCAGAAGGTGCCGGATCGCACCGGCTTCGAGCTCCCGAAAGAACGCCTCGCCGTGAAGCCTGAAGATGTCGCCCACCCTCAGTCCGGACCGCGACTCGATTTCGTCGTCGCTGTCGACGAAGTCGTAGCCGAGGCGCTCCGCCAGCCGCCGCCCGACCGTGGTCTTCCCGGAACCCATGAACCCCACGAGGGCGATCCGCGCGGGCAGGCTCAACGACCCGCCCCGCGTTCCAGTTCGCTGAAGAACCCGGGCAGGGAGATCGACACCGCCTCGGCTTCCGCCACCTCGGTGTCGCCCCGCGCGGCGAGGGCGGCGACGGAGAGGGCCATGGCGATGCGGTGATCGCCATGGCTTCTAACCGGGGCGCCCTTGAGGGGCCGGCCCCCCGAGACCCGGAAGCCGTCTTCGAGTTCGTCGATCCGGGCGCCCATGGCGCTCAGCCCTTCGACCATGGAAGCGATCCGGTCGGACTCCTTCACCCGGAGCTCCGCCGCCCCCCGGACCTCGAGGCAGCCCTGGGCCATGGCCCCCGCGACCGCGAGGATGGGGAGCTCATCGACCACCGCGGGCACATCCCGGGGCGCGATGGTCACCCCTCTCAATGCCGAAGACCGGGCCACGATCCGTCCCGCCGGCTCGGCGTCCGCGGCGGAGGTGATCGTGGTCTCGATGTCCGCGCCCATCTCGCGCAGGATGTCCAGGTAGCGAACGCGGTGGGGGTTCAACAGGACGTCTTCGATCGTCACCTCGGAGTCGGGCGAAATGAGGGTCGCGACTACGAAGGGAGCGGCGCTCGACGGGTCGCCCGGGATCATCACCCGCGTCCCCGTGAGCCGCTGGGGACCGTCGAGCGAGATCTCGGAACCGGTCGTCTGGATCCGGCCTCCGAAGAGCCGGATCATCCTCTCCGTATGGTCGCGGGTCGGCACCGGTTCGTGGACGACCGTCTTCCCGAAGGCCCCGAGGGCGGCCAGGAGGATCGCGCTCTTGATCTGGGCGCTCGCCGCCACCGGCGTCACCGCGGCGCCGTGGAGCGTCGCGCCCCGGACGCGCACCGGGGGACGTCCGCCCGTGGTCTCGATGTGGGCGCCCATCCGGCGAAGGGGCTCGGCCACCCGCTCCATGGGCCGGCGGTTCAGGGATTCGTCCCCCGCGAGTTCCGACTCGAAGGTGGAGGGAGCGAGGACACCCATCAGGAGCCGAAGGGTCGTCCCCGAATTCCCGCAGTCGAGGGAGGCGGCGGGCGGAGAGAGCGGCGCGCCCCCTCGAACCGTGAGGAGCGAGCTCGGGGCGCTCCCTTCGAACCTGAAGCCGAGCGCGGTCAGGCACCTTCTCGTGGAGGCGCAGTCGTCGCCGTCCGAAGCCCCTTCGATGGTGGTCACCCCATGCGCGAGCGCGCCGAAGAGGAAGGCGCGATGGGTGATGGACTTGTCTCCCGGCATCTTGAAGGTTCCGCGGAACGACCGGGCGGGCCGGATTTTCATGACCTCGCAAGGTTAGCTTCGAACCGCCCGCCTTCACGAGTTTGAACTTCCGGCACTTTCTGGTGGTTCGAGATCGCAATATCGGCCCCGGGTGGCATATCCTCCGCCCTCAGCCATGGCGGACCGCCCCACCACCGTCTGCATCGACTTCGAGAGTCGTATGGATATTCTCGAACCCATCCAGGCGTTTGTCGACCGTCTGGCCACGGTCGGCGGCCTCGACGAGGATGGCGTGCACGACCTCTCGGTCTCGGTGCGCGAATGCGTGGTGAATGCGCTCAAGCACGGCAACAAGCTCGATCCGAACAAGCGGGTGGGCGTGACCTTCGGCCTCGCCGCGGGCGCAATCGAGGTGTGGATCCAGGATCAGGGCGCCGGTTTCAACCCCGACGCGGTCCCGGACGCCACTGCCCCCGAGAATCTCCTCAACGCCGCCGGCCGCGGGCTCTTCTTCATGCGGGCCTTCATGTCCGAGGTCGAGTACATCTTCCCGCCCGAGGGAGGAACGATCGTCCGGCTGGTGAAGACGATCGAAAAGGCCGAGGCGTAGAGACCCGACCGCGGCCCGCCCCGCGGCGGCCGCCGGGCCTAGGTCTTCTTCTTCTTCTTTTTCGAGGCGGGCGAAGCCTCGGGGTCCGGAGGCGGGGCCATCATTTCGCGGGCCGTCTGGACGAACGGCGACTCCGGATACTCGTCGAGAAGCCGCGCCAGCACGGGTGCGGCTTCCGTCTCGCGCCCGGTGAGGGTGAGACACTGCCCGAGACGGAGCAACGTCTCGTCGGTCTGGTCGAAGTCGGGGAAGTTCTTCAGGATGTCTTCGTAGCGCGGGATCGCGGCGCGGTAGGCCTTGCGGGACTTCTGATAGAACCAGGCCACCGCGAATTCCGAGCGGGCGAGGGAACTGCGGCACTCCTTGACCCGCTCGCGCGCGGTCTTCGCGAGGGGAGATTCCGGATACCGGTCGAGGAAGGCAAGGTACTCGTCGAGGGCCTGGGCCACCTGCGTCTGGTCGCGGTCGTGGGAATTCTTCTGGTTGAAGTAGCTCTCGGCTATCTGGAACTGAGCGTAGTCGCCGCGAGGATGGGAGGGGAAGACGGTCAGAAACTCGCGGTACTGGCCGGCGGCGAGGGTGTAGCTCGCCATGCCCCCTTCCGAGAAATACGAGTCTCCGGCCGCGAGGCGCGCCTCGGGCACGAGCGGGCTCTGGGGAAAGCCGTCCACGATGCGCCGGAAATGCTGACGGGCGACATCCCACTGCTTGCCCTTGAGCGCCTTCTGCCCGGCCTGCCAGATCACCTGGTCGGAGTTGCTGGCGAGGGTGGCGATGTCGACTTCCTGGCGCCCGCAGGCGAGGCCCGAGGCGACGATGGCGGTGGCGAGGGCCACCCGGGTGCGACTCATCTTCATGAACAGATCCATTCCCATTCCGCTTTCAGTCCAGTGGCAAGCGGCGTCTTCGGAATGAACCCAAGATCGCGCGCGGCCTGCGCCGTATCGGCGAGAGTATCCCGCATATCGCCCTTCTGACCTTCCTGCCGGTCGATCCGGACCTCGCGTCCGGTGACCGAGGCGATGGCCTCGAGGACCTTGAGCACCGAGATGCGCTGCCCTCCGCCCACGTTATAGACGAGACCCGCCTT
>DAORUA010000311.1:0-4884 GCA_035432945.1 Vicinamibacteria bacterium
TTGCTGCCCGAAGCGCGGGCGCGGCCGGGCAGCGACACGTCGATTCGCTCGGAGGAGAGGCGCGATTCGCGAAGACGCCGCTCCAGGGAGGCCTCGGCCTCGCCGATCTTCGCCTCGCTGAATTCCTTCAGCGCGTTCAGGGCCTCGCCGGCCTCCTTGCGGGACTCCGCGGCGAGCTTCCCGAGATCCTTGAAGAGGGCGGTGACTTCGCCCGCCTTGCGCCCGAGGAACCGGTCCCGGACGGCCTGGAGCGAGGCGGACTCCGAAGCGGACGCAAGCTCGCCCACGAGCCTCTCTTGAAGCTCGTGGGCCTTCTTCTTCAGATCATCGAGTGAGGACAACGCCTCTCGACTACGCCTTGGCGGCGGCTGGTGCGGGCTTGACCGGCGTGGGCTGGGCCGGGATGTGCGGCTTCACCTGCTCGACCACCTTCGCGAAACCCGCGGCATCGCGCACCGCCATGTCGGCGAGCACCTTGCGGTCGAGCTGCAGTCCGGAGGCCTTGAGGCCGGAGATGAACTTGGAGTAGCTGACCCCCGCGAGGCGGCAGGCCGCGTTGATGCGGACGATCCACAGCGACCGGAAATCGCGCTTCTTCTGCTTGCGGCCCTCGAAGGCGTTCTGTCCGGCCCGGATCGAGGCCTCCTTGGCGAAGCGGTACAGCTTGCTCTTGCCCAGGAAGAAGCCCTTGGTGAGCTTCAGTACTTTCTTCCGCTTGTTGCGTCGTGCGGATCCGCGCTTTACGCGAGGCATCTGTGGTCTCTTTCTTGATGACCCTGGGCCCCTATGGCCCGTGGGTCCGTCACGCTTTGGATATTCAGGGTCGAGGCGGTGACGAAGCCAGGGGGTGCGCGTCGGCTCCCATAGCCCTGATCTTTGTTTCCACCGGGGGCCAGAGGAGCCGCCCAGGGAAGCGCAGAGCCAGGGAGTTTACAACACTGTGCGGCTCGGGGCTCGGGGTCCGCGTTTCTACTCCGTCGGTCCATCCTCGGCCCGCTCGCCGTCCAGCGACACCGGAACCGACCGCGCCCCCCAGATTTCGTCCGCGTACTGCCTGGTGGTGCGGTCCGCCGAGAACTTGCCCATGCCCGCGACGTTGAGAATCGACATTTTCCACCAGTGGTCAGGCCGGGCGTAGGTCGCGGCGGCCCGGCGCTGGCATTCGGCGTAGGAGGCGAAGTCGGCGCAGAGGAAATAGCGGTCCTCGCCCAGGACGGCATCCACGATGGGACGGAAGAGCCCGGAGCCCCCGTCGAGCGAACCGTTGGCGATGATGTCGATGGCGCGCCGCAGTTCCTCGCATTGAGAAATGAATGCGTCGGGCCGATACCCCGAGGACCTCAGGCCCTCGATCTCGTCCTTGGTGTGGCCGAAGATGAAGATGTTGTCGGCTCCCACTTCCTCGCGGATCTCCACGTTCGCCCCGTCGAGGGTGCCGATGGTGAGGGCGCCGTTGAGCGCCGCCTTCATGTTGCCGGTGCCCGAGGCCTCGGTGCCGGCGGTGGAGATCTGCTCGGAGAGGTCGCAGGCCGGGAAGATGATCTCGGCCTGGGAGACCGAGTAGTTCGGCAGGAACGCGACGGTCAGCTTGCCCCGGGTCAGGGGATCCTCGGCCACCCGCCGGGCGATGGCATGGATGAGCTGAATGCTCAGTTTGGCCATCGCGTAGCCGGGCGCGGCCTTGCCCCCGAAGATCACGGAGCGGGGCACGAAGTCGGAGGGGCTCGCGCGAAGCCTCTCGTGCAGAGCGATGGCGTGGAGCGCGTTGAGGATCTGCCGCTTGTACTCGTGGAATCGCTTCACCTGGCAGTCGAACAGGGTGTCGGGGTCGAGATAGATGCCGTGCATCTTCAGCACCCGGTCGGCCAGAACCCCCTTGTTGACCCGCTTCATCGCGCTCCATTCCGCCCGGAATCCCTTGTCGTCCGCCATGGGCGCGAGCTTGCGCAATTCGTCCAGATTGCGGATCCAGCCCGATCCGATCGCGTCCGAGATGAGCACGGCGAGACCGGGATTGCTCTCGAGCAGCCACCGTCTCGGGGTGATGCCGTTCGTCTTGTTCGAGATCCGGCCGGGAAGCACGCGGTCCATGTCCGCGAACGTCTTCTGGCGAAGGATCTCGGTGTGGATCGCCGCCACCCCGTTCACGGCATGGCTCCCCACGTAGGCGAGATTGGCCATGCGGATGTGCCCGGTTTCGTCCATGATGGCGGTGCGCCGCACCAGGTCCGCGTCGCCGAGCGCGGTGGTCTGCGCCTTGAACCGGCGGTCGATCTCCTCCACGATGTCGAAGTGACGGGGCAGAAGCCGTCGGAACAGGTCCACCGACCAGCGCTCGAGGGCCTCGGGCTGGACGGTGTGGTTGGTGTAACCGAAGACGCGCTGGGTGAGGTCCCAGGCCTCGTCCCACGGCCGCTCGTGTTCGTCGATGAGGATGCGCATGAGCTCGGGGATGCCGAGAACGGGATGGGTGTCGTTGAGCTGGATCGCGACCTTGTGGGGCAGATCCTGGAAATCGCGGGCGCCGAACTTCAGGAACCTGCGCATCACGTCCTGGAGGGTCGCGGTCACGAAGAAGTACTGCTGCTTGAGGCGCAACTCCCGGCCCGCGCTCTTGTCGTCGGGGGGGTAGAGGACCTTCGAGATGTTCTCGCTCTCCGTCTTGTTCTGCACCGCGCTCACGTAGTCGCCCTGATTGAAGACGCGCAGGTCGAATTCGCGGCTCGACTTGGCCGACCACAGGCGCAGGGTGTTGACGGTGTCGTTGCAGAAGCCCGCGACCGGGGTGTCGTAGGCCATGGCCCAGACTTCCTGGGTGTCCACCCAGCGCGCGCGCACGCGTCCGCTCGCGTCCGCCACGTGCTCGCTGCGCCCGTAGAAGCGCACGGGAAAGATCGCGTCGGTGCGGGGAATCTCCCAGGGGTTGCCGTAACGGAGCCAGTTGTCGGGGGACTCGACCTGGGCGCCGTCCACGATCCTCTGCTGGAAGATGCCGTACTCGTAGCGGATGCCGTAGCCGTAGAAGGGCAGGGCCAGGGTGGCCGCGGAGTCCATGATGCAGGCGGCGAGGCGCCCGAGCCCGCCATTGCCGAGGCCGGCGTCCCACTCCTTCTCCTGGAGCGCCTCGAGGTCGTAGCCGAGCTGCCTCATGGCCTGGACGTGCGCATGCCGCGCCCCGAGGTTCACCACGTTGTTGAGGAGCGCCCGTCCCATCAGGAACTCGAGGGAGAGGTAGTAGACCCTTTTCGCGTCGGTCTGGTAGTAGGCGCTCTGGGTCTTGAACCACCGCTCCATGAGCCGGTCGCGCACGGAATAGGCGATCGCCATGTAGGCGTCGAACTCGTTCGCGTTATGGCCGTCCTTGGCGACCGTGTACATCATCCGCTGGGCGAAACCCGCGACGATGCCGCTTTCATCGAGACGGCCCCGGGTCGGTTCGGGGATCAGACGACGATTGCCCACGGGCGAATGCTAGCGCTTTTGGGGCCTCCTCCGCGCTGGAACACCGGGGCGCCAAGCGGGGCTTGCGGGTCGGCCCGCCCGCGTGTGATCGAATCACCGGATGCGCCGATTCGCCTCCCTGCTCGCGGTTTGCGCCTTTGGCTGCGCCACCACCTACCAGGCGCGCGGCCTGGTGCTTCGGGTGGATCCCGCCTCGTCCACCCTGACCGTCTCTCACGAGGCCATCATCGGGTACATGGGGGCGATGGTGATGCCCTTCGCGGTGCGCGACCGCCGAGCGCTTCGAGACGTGCGTCCGGGCGACGTCATCGAGTTCCGCCTCCGGCCGCGAGGCCGCGGAACCGAGATCGACCGGGTGAAGCACCTTTCCGCGGTGGGAGCCGACGCCGGCCTCACCATGACGCCCGCGGCGAGCGCCCTGGTGAAGGTGGGGGAGAGCGTGCCCGACTTCGCCCTGACCGACCAGCATGGGGCGCCGGTGTCTCTCTCGTCCCTGCGCGGGAGCGTCGTCGCCATCACCTTCATCTACAGCCGCTGTCCTCTGCCCGACTACTGTCCCCGCATGGTCGCGAACCTGGGCGAGGTCCGCGATCGCTACCGCGCCCGCCTGGGCCGCGACCTGACCCTGCTCACCGTCACCTTCGATCCGAAGTACGACACCCCCGAGGTCCTGAACAACTTCGCCGAGCGCTACGGCGGGAACGTGCCGGGCTGGCACTTCCTCTCCGGCTCGCCCGAGGCGATCGCCGCGGTCTGCGCGTCCTTCGGAATCGAGTACTGGCCCGACCAGGGTCTCATCACCCATACCCTGCAGACCGCGGTGATCGACCGCGAGGGACGCCTTCGCGCCAGCGTCGAAGGCCGCGGCTTCTCGGGCCGGCAGATCGCGGATCTCGTGGGGGCGATCCTCGAGTAGAGCAGCCGCGCATTCGGTCCGGCCTTGATACATAATCTCCCCATGCGCTTGGCCGATCCGGCGTTCAGGGCGATCTTCGAGGATTCACCGATCGGGATCTGCGTGGTCGATCGCAACATCAAGGTGATCGACGTGAACGCCGCCTACTGCGACATGCTGGGGCGGACGGAGTCCGAGGTGATGGGAGCGCACATCCCGGACTTCACCCATCCCGATGACCAGGATCGCGACGCCGAGAACCTCCCCAAGGTGCTCTCCGGCGAGATACCGCAATACAAGGCGGACAAGCGTTACATCCGCAAGGATGGCGCGGTGGTCTGGGCCCGCATCGTGGTGACCGCGGTTCTCGACCCGTCGGGGAAGTCGCAACTCGCCTTCAGCATGGCCCAGGTCATCAACGAGGAACGCGCGCTGCGCGGCATCCTGCCCGTGTGCCCCTCCTGCAAGCGGGTCAGGGAACAGGACGGCCGCTGGACCGACCTCGACACCTTCGTGCGCGCGTCGGC
>DAORUA010000312.1:0-4863 GCA_035432945.1 Vicinamibacteria bacterium
AGCCGGTCGCGGCCTTCCGCAAGCCCGTGGCGGGTGCTCCCGTCGCGACGCCGCAGACGAGCGACGAGTTCGACGCAGGAGCACTCGGCCTGCAGTGGCAATGGAACGCGAACCCCGCGGCCGAGTGGGCCTCGCTCTCCGCGCGCCCGGGCTGGCTGCGGTTGAACTCGGTCTCGCGACCGGCGGCGACGAAGAGCGTCTTCGGCCTGAGCGCGGTGCTCCTGCAAAAACTCCCGGCCGAGGAGTTCACGGTCAGCGCCCGGATCGACGCGAAGGGCCTGGCCGTGGGCGAACGTGTCGGACTCGTTGTCCTGGGACGAGACACCAGCTCCATTGCTGTTCACCGGAACGCGCGCGGCCTGGTGATCGTGGAGTCCCTGGGGAAGGGCGTCGACGCTGACGGCATCGACGTCGACAACCCGGACGCGCCGGGGTCAAGGGACGTCCTTCCCACGAGCGTTGTCACCCTTCGGGCCACGTTCGACAGGGATGGCCGGGTGCGGTTCGAGGCGGACGCCGGCGCCGCAAAGCTCGTGCATCGCGGCCCGGGATTCGTCATCCGGCCGGGCGTGTGGGTGGGCGCTCGAGTCGGCCTGTTCGCGTCCGACCAGGGCGCCCCCGGGGCGAAAGCCGCCACTCGCGGTTACGCTGATGTCGACTGGTTTCGCATCGAGCACTTCGAAAAGGAACACATTCAATGAAGCTGACTCCCGTCGTCCTTGGAATCGCCACCGCCTGCGCGGCCGCCGAACAGACGGCCACCGCGCCCGTGGCCCCGATGGGCATCCGCGCGAGGCCGGACTACATGCAGATGGCCGACTCGGTCATCGCGCGCGATCCGAGCCCGCTCACCCTCGACAGCGCGAAGCCGGCCTGGAACTACACCCAGGGTCTCGTGCTCAAGGGAGTGCTCGCGGTGTACGGCCAGACCGGCGATGCGCGCCAGCTCGATTACGTGAAGGCGTACTACGACTACTTCATCAATCCTGATGGCTCGATCAAGACCTACGACATCAACGAGTACAGCGTCGACCGGATCAACGCGGGGAAGGTGCTGTTCCCCCTGTACGAGAAGACGAAGGACGAGAAGTACCGCAAGGCCATCGAGCTTCTCCGCCTGCAGATGAAGGACCACCCGCGCACGAAGGAGGGCGGCTTCTGGCACAAGAAGCGCTACCCGTGGCAGATGTGGCTCGACGGCCTCTACATGGCCTCGCCGTTCCTCGCGCAGTACGCGGTCACCTTCAACGAGCCGAAACTGATCGACGACGTGATCAACCAGTTCGTCTGGATGGAGGCCCATGCCCGCGATCCGAAGACAGGCCTGCTCTACCACGGCTGGGACGAGAGCCGCGAGCAGAAGTGGGCGGATCCCTCGACCGGCCTCTCGAAAGAGTTCTGGGGCCGCGCCATGGGCTGGTACGCCATGGCCCTCGTCGACGTCCTCGACTTCATTCCGAAGGACCATCCGCGCCGGGGTGAGATCGTGGCCATCCTCGATCGCCTGGCTACCGCCGTGATGAAGGTCCAGGATGCGAAGACCGGCGTGTTCTGGCAGGTCCTCGACAAACCGGGCCGGGACGGGAACTACCTCGAGTCCTCCGCCTCGGTCATGTTCGCGTACACTTTTCTCAAGGGCGCGCGGCTTGAATACATGGATCGGAAATACGCGGCGGCGGGGAAGTCGATCTACGCCGGGGTGGTGAAGGAGTTCATCACCACCGACGAGAAGGGCGTCATGAGCATCCACAAGGGCTGCTCGGTCGCCGGCCTCGGCGGCGATCCGAACAGCGGCAACTGGCGCAGCGGCACCTTCGACTACTACGTCAAGGAGCCCGTCCGCAGCAACGATCCCAAGGCGGTCGGCCCCTTTATCCTCGCGAGCCTGGAGCTCGACCTCGGAACGCGATAGGAGATGTCCATGGAAACACGACGGCTGGTCCATCCCGAGCACTACGCGGGCCTCGGCGGCGAAGAGCTTCGGAAGCACTTCCTGGTCGACGACCTCTTCACCCCCGGCGAAGTGAAGCTCGTTCACTGGGAGGGCGAGCGCACGATCATCGGCTCGGCGGTTCCGCTCTCGACCCCCCTGCCCCTGGTCAGTCCCGAGGAGATCAAGGCGGGGCACTTCTCCGACCGCCGCGAGCTCGGAGTCGCGAATCTCGGGGCCAAGGGCGGCACGGTGACCGTGGAAGGAGAGGCGCACGCCCTGGCCCCTCGCGACTTCATCTATATCTCGAAGGGCGCCGCCGAGGTCATGTTCGCGAGCGACAGCGCGGATGCGCCCGCCCATTTCTACCTGGTGTCTCATCCCGCCCACGCCGTCCATCCGACGAGCGTCATCCCGAAGGCCGACGCGGAAACCGTGACCATCGGCTCGGCCGCGAACGCGAGCGAGAGGACGCTGCGCCGCTACATCCACCCGCGCGGGGTGAAGAGCTGCCAGCTCGTCATGGGCTACACCGATCTCGCCACCGGCAGCGTCTGGAACACCATGCCGCCCCACACCCACACCCGGCGGACCGAGATCTATCTCTACTTCGACCTCGATCCGGGCGCGGTGGCCTTTCACTTCATGGGCCCGCCGGAGAACACGAAGCACATCGTGGTGCGGAACTTCCAGGCCGTGCTGTCGCCCGCGTGGTCGATGCACTTCGGCGCCGCCACCAGCCGCTATGCCTTCGTGTGGAGCATGGGCGGAGAGAACCAGGAATTCGAGGACATGCAGGGCGTGACCCTGGATCGCCTGCGCTGACCACCGAGAAGGACCCGACCATGACCATGAACCCACGGACGGCGAGCGCAATCGGAGCGCTCGGCCTCGCCGTCCTCCTGACCGGGCCGCTCGTCCGGGCCCAGAACGCGGATACCGCGGATCCCTGGTCGCGGCTGCCCGGGATCCTCGCGGCCATCAAGGCGCCGGTCTTCCCGAACCGGGACTTCCCCATCACCAGCTTCGGCGCGAAACCGGACGGCGCGACCGACGCCACCGAGGCCTTTCGCCAAGCCATCGCCGAGTGCGTCCGCGCCGGGGGCGGCCGGGTGGTGGTGCCCGCGGGGGAGTTCCTTACCGGCCCCATCCACCTGAAGAGCGGCGTGAATCTTCATGTGCAGAAGGGCGCCACCGTCCGGTTCTCCACGGATCCGAACCGCTACCTGCCCGTGGTCAAGACCAGGTTCGAAGGGGTCGAGGTGATGAACTACTCGCCCCTGATCTATGCGCTGGGGCAGGAGAACATCGCGGTCACCGGCGAGGGCACCCTCGACGGCCAGGCCAGCGACGAAAACTGGTGGAAGTGGAAGGGGCGCTCCACCCCGGCGCCCGGGACCCAGCGCGCGGACCGGGACAAGCTCTTCCAGCAGGCGGAGGACGGTGTGCCTGTCGAGCAGCGGATCTACGGCGCGGGGCACTTCCTGCGGCCGAGCTTCATCGAGCCCTACGAGAGCCGTAACATCCTCATCGAGGGCGTGACCATCCGCAATGCGCCCTTCTGGATTATCCATCCCACCCTCTCGAGCAACGTCACCATCCGCGGGGTGACCGTCATCTCGCACGGGCCCAACAACGACGGGGCCGATCCGGAGTCGTCGACCGACGTCCTGATCGAGAACGCCGTCTTCGACACCGGCGACGACTGCATCGCCATCAAGTCGGGCCGCAACGCGGACGGCCGGCGCGTGAACAAGCCCTCGGAGCGGATCGTGATCCGCAACTCGACCATGCGCGCGGGACACGGGGGCGTGACCGTGGGCAGCGAGGTGAGCGGCAGCGTGCGCGACGTGTTCGCGGAGAAGCTGATCATGAGCAGCCCCGACCTCGAGCGGGGGATCAGGCTCAAGACCAACGCGGTGCGCGGAGGCGTGATCGAGAACGTGTTCGCGCGCGACATCGAGATCGGCGAGGTGGGCTCGGCCATCGACATCGACCTGCTCTACGAAGAAGGCGCGCGCGGCGCATTCCTGCCCACCGTGCGCAACGTCCGGGTGGAACGCATGACCGTCAAGAAGGCCGCCTACGCCTTCTTCGTCAGGGGCCTGCCGGGCGCTCCCGTGCGCGGCCTCAGCGTCCTCGATTCGACCATCAAGGGAGTGAGCAAGGGCTCGCTGATCCTGGGGCTCGAGGACCTCGTCCTGCGGAATGTCAGCATCGAGCCCGCGGACCAGAAGCGGCCGGGATCCCAGGCCGGCGCGCCGGTCAAGTAGCGCCTACTTCGTGGTGAAACTCCACGCCGGCCCGGTCACCCGGACCCCGGAGGGCGGGAGGGTGTCGACCCGCCACTGGTAGTTCGTGGAAGGCTTCAAGGCGCCCGGCTTGAACGATGGCGAGGTGACGGTCGCGACCCGGACGGGAACGGTTCCCGTCTCCCCAAGGTAGACCTCGTAAGACGCGGCCGCGCGGGCGGCCAGCCATCGCAGCGTGAGGCCGGTCAAGGCCACCCTCGCGTCCTGTCGCGGCCGCGGAATGGCGGCGCCCGGCAGGACCGCGGGCATGGTCTCCTCGGGATCCCATCGCCCGTCGAACGTCCAACGGGCATCGATGTCCTCCGCGCGCGGCGAGCCCTTCGCGAGGCCGAGACTGTCCGCGAGCCATGCGAGCGGCCCGCCCTCGCGCCGGGCGTTCCAGAAGTACGCGCGCACCGGCCACTGGAAGGTCGCGGTGCCGGGGGCCTGGTAGATGGGCTTGTCCGCCATGTTCTTCGAGAAGAAGCAGTCGAGCAGGAGGAACTGCCCGTCGCGCGTGTTCCTCCCCAGCGCGAAGCCCGGGATGCCGTCGAAGCTCGAGTTGCGGATCACGAACTTCGAGTCCTCGTAGAGGTTCCCGTCGTGCCAGATGCTGGCCGAGGTGTTGCGGCCGAAGAACCG
>DAORUA010000313.1:0-4861 GCA_035432945.1 Vicinamibacteria bacterium
TGTAGGCCTCGATGATGATCTTGTTCGCGAGCTTGACGATGGCGGTGTCGGTCTCCTCGGCCTCCGCCTCGCCCGGCGCGCCCTCCTCACCCTCGATCTCGCCCTCTTCACCCGACCCGAGCTCGGTGATGATGGTCGCGAGATCGGCGGTGTCGTCCGCGGTCGGCGCGTCTCCGGGAGCGGCCCCGACCCCGTAGCTCCGCGCCAGGTACTGCATGATGTCGTCCTTGAGGGCGACCAGGAATTCGTGGCGCGGCGAGAGGTTCATCGCCTTGATCGCGTCGCAGCGGGTCAGGTCGTACGGATCCTCGACCGCCACGAAGAGGGTGCCTTCCCGCTTCTCGATAGGGGCGGAGATGTTCTTCTTGAGGAAGTCGATGGTGAGGCGGCCCTTGATGTCGTCGGGCATGAGGTAGCCCTCGGGGGGCGCCCAGAACTTGCAGTTGAAGAACTGGGCCATGGCCTTCCCGAGCTCTTCCTTCGGGACCTTGAAGTCCTCCATCAGGATCTTCGACACGTCGACCTGGTTGACCCGGGCCTTGGTCACCGCGGCCTCGATGTCCTTCTCGGAGACCACGCCCTTGTCCACGAGCGCGCCGTACTTGGTGGGCTTGGAGCTGCGGGCCGCGCGGTGCTGGTTGTAGAAGGCGATCCCGAGGATCTTCGCGAGCTCCTCGGCGGCCTCCTCGTCCTTGGGGCCGAAGCCGGTGCCGCCCCGCTTGTTGATGAGCTGGAGGACACCGAGCAGGTACTTTTCGAAGACGATCGGGCAGGCCAGGACCTGGGTGGTCCGGTAGCCGGTGGTCTTGTCCCAGCGTGCGTCGAACTTGAGGTTCGGGTGCAGCTTCTGCAGCTCGGAAGGGTCGTAGGAGTTGCGGATGTTGATGGTCTTGCGGGACAGGGCGGTAAAGCCGGCGATCGAGCCGAAAGTCTTGGGAACCCGGATTTCCTTGATGTCCGTCCCCGCCTTGAACATGGAGAACAACTCCTGGTTCTTGGTGTCGAGGGCGAAGATGGTGACCCGGTCCGCGTCCACGAGGTCCAGGATCTTGTCCTTGACCTCCACCAGGATGTCCTGAATGCTGGTCGCCGAGTTCAAGGCATGGGCGATTTCGATCAGCCGCTTGCGATAGGAGACTTCGCGGGACGTATCCGGTGTTCGGGTTGTGGACATGGGAAGCGTGCGCTCCTTGTTGGACTCGTCACTTGACGGCTGGAAGCCAGAACCCCACGGTGGAGACCGCGAAGCCAGGGACCCCTTGAATGGTAAGGATAGGCACCCGCCCCTCGGGGCGTCAATACTTCGCGGGTCGACGCACGGGAAGGCGGAGGATCGTCGCTATGAGCGACGCGCCTATAAATCTAAAGAATTATGGATTAGATCTTAGTACGCTGTGATTTATAATAAAGTCATAACGGCTTTGATCTAAGGAGATACACATGAGCGCAACGTCCCTTCGAGACTTCCTGGAGATTCCCTATGACCAGCTCGAGGAAATGAACCTCGAGGTGAAAGAGGAGCGGCTGGCCCGGGCCCCCGAAGGCAAGATCCGTGAAAAGCGCCTGCGCTACCTCAAGGAGGAGAAGCGGATCAAGGCGGTCACGGTGTGCTTCACCGACCTCGAGGGCCGGCTGCACATGCTGGACTACGACAAGAAGTTCCTCCTCGGCTCGGCCGACAACCTCACCTTCGACGGGTCCTCGGTGCGCGGTTTCACCGCCCAGCAGGAGTCGGACCTCCGCCTCGCCATCGACTGGGCGTCCTTCTACTGGCTGCCCGCGGACGTCTTCGGGCCCGGCAAGGTCCTGGTCTTCGGCGAAGTCCTCGACCGCGACGGCGCGGCGTACGCGGGCGACATGCGCGCCACCCTCAAGGCGTACCTGAAGAAGCTCTACGACAAGGACGCCACGATCTGCCACGCCGCCAACGAGATCGAGGGCTTCCTCTTCAATGGACGGGACGCCGAGCGCCGCTACCACGAGACCGGCAAGTTCGACTTCATCTCCACCGGCGGCTACTACCATTCGCTCCCCGGGGACGCCCTGCGCCGGTTCATCGACCACGCGGCGGAGGTCCAGCGCGCCATGGGCTTCCAGAACGAGAAGGACCACCCCGAGGTGGCCCCGTCCCAGTTCGAGATGAACTACTCGTACACCGAGGCCCTCATCGCCTCCGACCAGATCCAGCTCTACAAGCTGCTCTGCCGCCAGGTCGCCCAGAACTACGACATGACCGCGTCCTTCCTTCCCAAGCCCGTCACCGGCGTGAACGGGAACGGCATGCACACGAACCTCTCCATCAACCGGAAGGGCAAGAACGTCTTCTACGATGCGAAGGGCCCGGACATGCTGTCGAAGGCGGGCTGGGATTTCGTGGATCGGATCCTCACCAGCGCGAACGACATCTGCCTGATGCTGAACTCGTCGGTCAACTCCTACCGCCGCCTGGACCCGCACTACGAGGCGCCCAACCAGATCAAGGCCTCGGCCATCAACCGCGGCGCCATGATCCGCATCCCCCTCGGCAACGAGCGGTCCAAGCGGGTCGAGGTCCGTTCGGTCGCTCCCGATGCGAACCCCTACATGGCGCTCTACGCGATGCTGCGCACCGGCCTCGAAGGACCGGTGTCGGAGAAGGACGACGATCGCAAGGAGCGCACCCGTTTCCTCCCCGACAACATCTACGACGCGATCCGCCTCTTCAAGGGAAGCGACTACATCGAGAAGCTGATCGGCGAGGACGTGGCCGGCAAGTACGCCGAGTTGAAGCTGGCCTCGGCCGAGCGTTGCCCCAAGGCCCTCGGCTCGCTCATCAAGACCGCGGAGATCCAGTTCCACCACGAGGTCACGAACCAGTACCTCTGGAATCAGTTCTAGAAGCGGTCGGAACCGTCATTGCGAGGCCCGCTCCGCAGGAGCGGGCCGAAGCAATCTCACCGGCGCCGCCCTCAACCAACTCTCGCCTGCGGTGGACCATCGCGGGAGGTCCGCCGCAGCCCTTGCCTGGCGCAGAGTGACGGCCGCCGGGCCATCGGGATCAATCAATCGTTCAGATCCACTCCACCTCGCGGGTCCTGTCGCCGCCAGCGGTCCCGGTGTTGACGGTGGAACCCGGCTCGAGGAGCAGGACGTGAGCCTCCGCGTCGGCCACGGGACGATGCTCCACTCCATGGGGAACAATGATGAACTCCCCCGGCGACAGAACAACCTCGCGGTCGCGGAACTGCATTCGAAGAGAGCCCTCGAGGACGAGGAACAGCTCGTCCTCAACCTCGTGCGAATGCCAGACGAACTCGCCCTTGAGCTTCACCAGCTTGACCTCACAGCCATTGACCGCACCGACTGCCTTTGGACTCCAGAGGTCAGTGAACAGGGCCAGCTTCTCGGACAGACTCACTTTTTGCATTTCTTTTGGTACCACGCCAAGTATGCACGGACGACGGCGGTTTCGTTGAAGCGGCTCGGGAGCCGTCGTAGTCCACAATGTCGACGTCGCTTGCGTTGCCATCCTCGAACCGGAAAATCCCCCTCCCCCCGCAGTTCGTCCCGGGACGGGGAGGGGTTTGGGGTGGGGGCCCATCCTTCCCCGCGATGCCGTAGTACGATCCATGCGTCTCAGGAAATACCCATGACCACCGTAGATCTCGTCAAGCGGATTGAAGCCCTGCCAGAGGCCGAGAAGCTGGCGGTCGCCCGCTTCGTTGATTCCCTGACTGCTCGCCTCAATTCGAGCCCGGAGACCCCGGAGCATCTCTACGAGCGCATCGTCGGCAGAGCCGAACGGATTTACGCGCTTCACGGACCCCTCGGCGATTCGACCGCGGAGATATGCGAGTTGCGCGAGGGGCGTCAGCCAGCGACGGGTACCAATCAATGAGCACGGTCTCCGTTCGCGGACGTCTCACGAGTCCGACCACACTCGTCCTTGAAAGCCCTGTCTTGACCCAGCCCGAGACTCTCCAGGTCGAACTGACTCCGGCTCCACCCCGTGGTGACGCGAGACAATTCGTGAAGTTCATCGACTCGCTTCCTCCCGGCACAATGACGAAAGAGGAGATTGATCGCGAGATTGAGGATGTTCGTGGCGACTGGGACTGATGATCCTCTACATCGACACGAACGCCCTGATCTACAGTCTGACCGGCAAGCCTGAGTTCAGGGATCCGGCCCGCAATTGGCTTGATTCCTTCGCGCGCTCTCCCGGGTCCCTTCTCGTGACCTCTCGGCTCACGATTCTCGAGGCGCTCATCGGACCGCTGAAACAGGCGGATGTCCAGCGCGCTACCCGAATCGAGGATGCTTTCAACGGGCTGGTCCTTCTCGAGATCGATGACGTGACGATCAGAAGGGCTGCCGCGATTCGAGCCGCTCACCCTCTTCGCACCCCGGATGCTATCCATCTCGCGGCAGCCCTCGAGTCAAGGGCGGACGTGTTCCTCACCGCCGACCGCCGTCTCAAGCAATTCAAGGAGTTGCAAGTCGCTGATGTGCTACGCGACGACCCGGAGGCGTTTCTGGCGGGTCGCGTCCCCTAAACAGACGAGACGCACGCGCTAACGCGTTCCGTCTCGAAGCCCGCGCAGGTGAGAAAGCGCCCCCGGGAAAGTGCCGTACTCTGCCCTGATCTGAACGCTAAGGGCCTCAACGCGAGCGAAGAAGGGATCCTCGGGCTTCGCGCTGGCCTGAGCGGCAAGAGCCTCGACGAAGTCCTCCACTTTGTGCTGAAGCGGGGCTGGGAGGGCCCGGATCTTCTCGAGAAGTTCAGCGGTGCTCATAGCTTTCTCGGCAAGGCGATACTACAACCGAGCAGCGGAGCGCTCGCCACGACCTCACGAGGGCTCGGCCTTCGCCTCGGCCGGCC
>DAORUA010000314.1:0-4857 GCA_035432945.1 Vicinamibacteria bacterium
GGCACCCCAACCAAGCCCGCGAGATTGGTCGTTGGGAAGTGGATCCCGGCTTTCGCCGGGATGACGGCCACGGGTTTCTCCCGAACGTACGTCCACAGGACGTGGTGGGCTCGCAATGACACGCGCGCTCACCGCTGCCGGCTGGGTCGTGGCTGGGCGGCGGCTAGCTCTTGGTTGGGGGGGCGCCCTGCTGGAAGTAGGTGTCCGTGCCGTCGAGCCAGTCCTGGCGGATCGGGCTGAAGATGTCGAGCTCGACCGTGTGCTCGATCGCGGTCGCCTCGTGCTCGACCCAGGCCGGGATCACCAGGATCTCGCCCGCGCCGACCAGGATCTCGCGGCCCTCGATCAGGAACCGCAGGGAGCCTTCGAAGACGTACGTGAGCTGTTCGCTCACGTGCGAGTGCTTCGGCACGTGGCTTCCCTTCTGCAGGGTGATCAGGCCGGCCATGGCCGAAACCCCGGTCACGATCTGCCGGGCGATGGTCGGGGTCACGTTGTCCCTGGGCACTTCGGACCAGGTGAATTTGCGGACGCCGCTTGTGGACATTTCAGGATCGTACCCGAAGCGCGCTTTGAGCGGCGCCGGGACCGGGCCCAGAATGCGCCCATGAGTCCCTTCGATCCGCTCGCCCGCGCCCTGCCCATTGTCATCGCCGGCGATCCGCGCCTCCGCGAGCGTTCCCAGGAGGTGGAGTCGGTGGATGCGACGCTTCTCGACGAAGCCTCGCGGCTCATCGCCACCCTCCGCGATTTCAGGGAACGAAGCGGCTTCGGCCGGGCCATCTCCGCGGTGCAGGTGGGGGTGATGAAGCGGATGGTGGCCATGAACCTGGGCGGCGGGCCCTTCATCCTCCTGAACCCCGAGGTCACCTGGCGAAGCGATGCGACGTTCCTGGTCTGGGACGATTGCCTGAGCGTTCCCGACGTGATCGTGCGGGTGCGCCGGCATTCGTCGATCTCCATCAACTACCGCGATGACCAGTTCCGCCCGCGGCGATGGAATCATCTGCCCCCAGATCTCGCCGAACTCGTGCAGCACGAGATCGATCACCTGAACGGCGTGCTGATGACCGACCTCGCGGAGGGCGAGAACGCGGTCCAGCCCCTGACCCGCTGGGCCGAACTCGTGGGCTCCGCCCGGCCGGCGAGCGGCGGGGCGCAGATCCTCCTGCCCCCGCCGGGATAGACGACCCTTCTACTGCTGGTCCTCGCCCGGACGCCGCGCGGGCGCCGCCCCCGCCGGGGGTGCGGCGGGTTTGCCGGCATCGAGGTCGTTCCAGTTCATGATCGCGTTGAAGCCGAGGGCGAACGTGCCCTGGGTCTGCCAGCGCCAGAACGGCCGGATCGCGAACATGACCACGTGACCCTTGCCGAGCGGCGCATCGACGACGCCCGCGCGGTTCGAGAGGAACTGGCCGTTCGCGAGCGCGCCGGATAGCAGCATGTCGTTGGGATTCGTCGGGAAGGACAGCACGACCCGGGGACGCGCGCCCGCGTCGAGATTCACCCCGAACGCGGCGGCCATCGAGCGGAACGCCGCGGTCTCGTCCACCTGCGGGCGGTCCGCGGCCGCCGGAGCATCGGCCGGATCGAGCGGATTGATCTTGAGGGGCGTGGCCATGGGGGTGATGATCTGGCCGAGACCGGCGTTTGGAGGTCCGCCGCCGCCGAGGAAGCCCGCGAACTCGGAAGGAATGCCGCCCCCGCCCGCGTTCAGGACGGGATCCTGATTGAAGTACACCGGCAGGTCGGACGCGTCGTAGCCGTAGGCGATGGGGCTCTTACGGTCGGCCCACTTGCCCCGCATGACCGAGCCGCGCACGAAGAGCTGCGCGGGACGTTCGACGGTGACCCCGGAAGTGATCCCGTACTCGGGGAAGATCACCGTGGTCGAGCCCTCGGTGATGAGAGTCCCGCCCTCGCTCACGAACTTCGCAAGCTCGGTGAGGCCCTCGATGCCCATGCCGCCGCGGATGTCGTCGGACTGGTCGAGCGTCCCGAGATTCGGGGTGAGATCCGACTTCTTGTAGGGCACGGCGTCCGGCCCGGTCTTCGGAATGCCGTTCACCTGGCTCTGCGCCGTCCCGCCGATGTGCGGGAAGATGATCACGTCGTACTTGCCGCGAAGATTGCCCTCACGCAGCTTCTGATCGGAGAAGTACGTGTAGGGGACGCCGAAGGTGTCGAGGGCGGCGCGCACCCAGCCTTCGTCCTGGGTTCGCGCCCAGGAGTGGACGTAGCCGATGCGCGGGACATCGAGGGAGTGGGTCTTCACCGCGGGAAGGGTGTCCACCGCCCAGGCCGACAGTCCGTGATCCTTGACCGCAGGCTCCAGCTTCGCCCGATCGAAGTCCTTCACGATGATGGCGCCGGCGCGGATCTGCTTCCCGTTCAGCTCGAAGTCGTCCTCCGCGGCTTCCATCGCGACCGCCGCGTTCTTGAAGCGGAAAGTGACGAGAGAGTTGTCGGAGGTGTGCTCCACCACCAGGGTCTTGCCCGAGCCGTCGATCCCGCCCGGCGCTTTCACGGGGGCGGTGACCGGAGTCATGGTCGCAGTGAGAATGGCCTTGTCTCCCACCGTCTTCATGTCGATGTCGCGCATGTACTGGAAGGTCCAGCCGGTGTCGTCGTAGGGACGAGGGTTCTGGGGCGGGTAGTTCTGGATCGAGAAGTACATGTCGGCGAGCGTCCGATACGGCTGGTCGGCGCGAATCACGTAGTCGCCGGCCTCGACGCTGACATTTCCGGCCTTCGTCGCCGCGGAAGCGCGATGGATCTCGAGGCCCTGGCGCAGCAGTTCGTTGACGGAGTCTGCGACCTCGCCCTTGCGCCGCTGGTTCGCGGGAATCACCCACGCGTGGATGGGCCCGTTCTTGCCCTTGTCCACCGACCGCTTGTTCTTGAGCCAGTAGTTCTCCATGTACTTCTGGCGGTTCTTCGCGAAGTGGGAGAGGGAGAACAAGACGCCGGACTGCTGGATGTTGGTGTTGTTGCGCGGCCCCCACTTGATCGACGGGAGAGGAGGATTCGGACGGAACCACTCCCGGCTGGTGGCGGAGGCGGGCAGGCGGAGGTTCTCCACCACGTCGGGACCGTAGCTCTGGACTTCATAGAAGCGGCCGATGGCGTTGTGGGAGTGGGCGATGAAGAACATGTAGTTCGGCACCCAGCCGTCGTAGAAGCCGTAGGTGAAGACCCCGGGGACGCCGCGCTTGGTCAGCTCCAGGACATCGTTGTTGGCGAGATCCCACCATTCGCCGATGGTGATGGGGTCGAGGGCCTCGTTGTAGGGGCCGGTGCCGGTGGAGGAGTAGAGGTACGACTGCGCCTCGTGGAGATCGTGCATGACGATGGGGTGCCATTCGAGCTGGGTCTTCGTCACCGCGCGGGTGAGATTGAGGAACTGCCCCATGCCGTCGCGGTTGTTGTCGTGGGCCACGTACTTGCCCCAGTACATGAGGGGCGGGCGCTGCTTGCCCGTCTTCTTGCCGTAGTAGTAGGTGTCGACGTGCTTGTCGCGGCCGTCGGGCTCGATCACCGGGGTGATGAAGGTGATGGTGTTGTTCCGGATCTCCTGGATGAAGGGGGTCTCCTCCACGATCAGGCGGTAGGCGAGCTCCATCAGCATCTGCGGCCCGCCGGTCTCGGGCGAGTGGATGCCCGAGGTCAACCAGTAGATGGGCTTGCCGGTCCTGATGATCTGCTGGGCCTGGGCCTCGGTCGTTTTCCTCGGGTCGGTGAGGGCGGCGAGGTTCGCCTTATGGGTGTCGAGGGCCTTGATCGTGGCCTCGTCGGCGATGGCGAGCATCACCATGTCGCGGCCCTCCTCCGACTTGCCGATGGTCCAGAACTTCGCGCGGGGAGACGCCTTGGCGAGGGCCTGGTAGTAGGCGTACATGTCCTTGGTGTACGCGATCTCGCCGACCTGGCCCATGATGTGGCCGAAGTGCTTGAGGGGCGAGGGCACGGTCGCCGAGGCGGGCAGGTGATCCACGAGCTCGGTGGTGATGCGCGGATCCTGGAGGTTCTGCTTGATGAGTTTCGTGTATTCCTCATCGATTTTCTGGGCGCCCGCCTTCTGGGCGAGGACGGGGGAGGCGAGGCACAGGGCGAGCGGGAGAGAGAGAAGGCTCGCGCGCAGAGAAAGTCGTTTCATGGGGACTCCTGATCTTTATGAGGGGCGGACGTCGAGGCGTACCTTCACACGCGCCCGCCCGCGAGTCAACGCGGCCGCCGA
This sequence comes from Vicinamibacteria bacterium, assembly GCA_035432945.1. Lineage (GTDB taxonomy): Bacteria > Acidobacteriota > Vicinamibacteria > Fen-336 > JAGNNV01 > JAGNNV01. Next base: position 4,238 of record DAORUA010000314.1, read on the forward strand.
CAGATTCCCTGTCGAACCCCGCAGACCAGGGGCGGCGCAAAGTCGCGCGGGCCTTGACCGGCGGGGGAATTGGGACGAAGCTCCCGCGAATGTCCGCACGCCCCGCCCCCGCCGATCGCGACCCGGACGATCGCGGACGGTCGGATGAAGCGACGGCGCCGGGCGGTTTCGATCTCAAGACCGCGTTGACGCTCACCCACACCCCGGGCGCACACCCGGACCCGGAAGGCAACGACAAGGGTGAGGCGGAACGGGCGGCCGCCATTCCCCGGGGTTTCGTCCTGAACGGCCGATACCGGATCGACCGGCTCCTGGGCCGCGGGGGCATGGGTGCCGTCTACCGCGTGGACGACCAGCTCTACCCTGGCCGGCCGACCGCGCTCAAGCTCTTCCTGAGGCGGGTGACCCACAGCGTGGATCTGTTCCGCGCGGAGTTCAAGACCATGGCGTCGCTGCGCCACCCGAACGTGGCGCGCGTCTACGACTTCGAGATGGTGGCGGGGCTCGACGCCTTCTTCTTCACCATGGAACTCCTCCCGGGCTCGACCCTGAGCCAGGCCCTCCGGCATGCCGGGGAGGGCGAGAGTGCCTTGACCCTCGACGCCTCGGGGGAAGGCGGG
>DAORUA010000315.1:0-4846 GCA_035432945.1 Vicinamibacteria bacterium
ATAGCGCAGGTACGGCTCCTCCACGACTTCCTCGAGCCCCCGGGCCACGGCCTCGAGGTCGTACCCCGCGAGGCCGCCGTAGGTCGGGAAACCCTCGGTGAGAATCAACAGGTTGCGGCACCGCTCGGCCAGGGCATCGTCGTTCATGGCCAGGAAACCGCCGATGTTCGCGAGGCCGTCCTTCTTGGCCGACATGGTGCAGCCGTCGGCGAGACGGAACATCTCCTGAGCGATGGCCTTGGGCGTGCGATCGCGCTGGCCCTCCTCGCGGATCTTGATGAAGTACGAGTTCTCGGCGAACCGGCAGGCGTCGAGGAAGAAGGGCTTCTTATACCGATCGCACAGCTTCCGCACGCCGCGGAGGTTCTCGAGCGACACCGGCTGCCCGCCGCCCGTGTTGTTGGTGACGGTGACCATGACCAGAGGGATGTGGTCGCCGTCCTTGTCGAGGGTCTCCTCGAGCGCTTTGAGGTCAATGTTGCCCTTGAAGGGATGGATCATCGAGGGAATCCGGCCCTCGGCGATGACGAGGTCGCGCGCTTCCGCCTCTTCGACCTCGATGTTCGCCCGGGTGGTGTCGAAATGGTTGTTGTTCGGAACCACGTCCCCCGGCTTCAGCGCGGAGTGGAAAAGGATCCTCTCGGCCGCGCGCCCCTGGTGGGTGGGGATGATGTGCTTGAACCCGGTCAGGTCCTGGACGACATCGCGGAAGCGATAGAAGGAGCGGCTGCCCGCATAGGACTCGTCGCCCTGCATGATCGCGCCCCACTGCGCAGCCGACATGGCGCCGGTCCCGGAGTCGGTCAGCAGGTCGATGAGGACATCGTCGGCATGAAGGCGGAAGACGTTGTAGCCCGCCTCCTGAAGCGCCCGCTCACGCTCCTCGCGGGTGTTGAACTTCCGCGACTCCACGGACTTGATCCGGAAGGGTTCGATGATCGTCTTGATGTGCACGTTGGGGCGCCTCCGCGCCGGTCGAAAGTATAGGGCGCGGGATTCCTACGGCGCCCTCGTGATGCCCCATGCAAATGCACTATCCGACGGGACGGGGCAATCCCGCGCACGAGGACTGCCACCCGTCACAAACGACTACGGCTGGACCTTGATTTTTGAGCGATACTCGCTCAGAATTCAACCATGACAGTCACCCGCGCAGCCCTTCGACTCCGCGTGGAGGCCGCCCTGAAGCGGGCTCCGGTAACCGCGATCCTCGGACCACGGCAATGCGGAAAGACGACGCTTGCTCGCGACATCGCAGGCACCCGCGCCGCAACGTTCTTCGACCTCGAACGCTCAGTGGATCGGTCCCGCCTGCAGCAGCCTGAACTCGCGCTCGCCTCCCTGTCCGGCCTGGTCGTCATCGACGAGATTCAGCGGGAGCCCGGCCTGTTCGATGTCCTTCGGGTTCTCGCCGATCGAAAGCCCCCTCGCGCACGCTTTCTCATCCTCGGCAGCGCGTCTCCCGACCTGGTCAGGGGCGCCTCGGAGACACTGGCCGGCCGGGTGGCCTTTGTCGACATGGGCGGCTTCAGCCTCGACGAGGTTGGCGCTCCGCATCTCGACCGGCTGTGGCTCAGGGGCGGTTTCCCCCGTTCCTATCTCGCCCGTAACACCGCCGACAGCTTTTCCTGGCGAGAGGATTTCGTGAGGACGTTCCTCGAGCGCGACATTCCCCAACTCGGGATCCGGATCCCCGCCGAGCACTTGCGGCGTTTCTGGAGCATGACCGCCCACTACCACGGCCAGATCTGGAACGGCTCGGAGATCGGGGGGTCCCTGGGGGTCGCCCACACCACCGCGTCCCGATATCTCGACATCCTCTGCGGTGCGTTCGTCCTCAGACGGGTCCCGCCCTGGCATGTGAATGTCGGCAAGCGTCTGGTGAAGTCGCCGAAGGTCTATTTCCGCGACAGTGGCCTGCTCCACCACTTCCTTGGTATCCGCGATCGGCACGACCTGCTGGGGCACCCAAAACTCGGCGCGTCATGGGAGGGACTCGTCCTGGAGGAACTCGTGCGGATCGCTTCGGAACGCGAAGTTTTCTTCTATTCGACCTATTCGGGAGGCGAGGTCGATTTCCTCGTCCGGTCGGGCGTCGATCTGGTCGCCTTCGAGGCCAAGCGGTCGGAAACGCCTGCCTTCACCAGGTCCATGCAGGTCGCCCTCGACGATCTCCGCGTGAAACACCTGTTCGTCGTGTATCCGGGATCTCAGCGCTTCCCGCTACATGAGAAAGTCACCGCCATGCCGATATCGGACATCGCAGCCGGGATCAGTGGCCTCTTGAAGGGGGTAGCCACCGCACGCCGAAGCTCGTGAGCGGCCCCTCGATCCGCCGCCAACCCCGGCATGGGGGCCGCCAAGTCGGCTGATCGCAGGGCGACCGGTTCGTTGTCGAGGTACGGCGCAGCGTCGAACTCCGGCAGGTCGGCCCCTTTGATGTGTCTTGTCATGAGCCGTCTCCTCCCTCTCGTCACTCTCGGATTTCGGACTGGCCCGGTCTCGGAAATGGATAGAAGGCGCGACGGGAGAGCGCGAGGGCAACCTCCTCGATGGTATCGACTTCCCACTCCTTGTCGAAGTCGAGCCGTCGAGGCACTTGCTTTGAACTCGCCGCTCCTTCGCCCCAAAGCAAGTCGACAACATCCCGGGCGAAAGCCAGCAGTTCCTCGGCGGAGGCATCTTCAATCAGCAGCATCGCCCTGGTGAACTCCTGGCTCTGGTGAGCGTACAAACGCGCCTGCCTACAACGGCGTCGGGAACTGAGCGCGCTACGGCACTCGTGGATCAGCCGTGCCAAGGCCTGTTCCGAGTCGAAGGGCTCGGATGACTTGTAGGGGTCTGTCATCCGGGCCATGCGCTCGACGATCTCCTCGGGGGTCACGCGGGCCTCTTCAAGGAGGCGGTCGAACCGCCGGAGCGTCGCGCCGCCTTCACCGCCGCGCGAACCTCTCGGATCAGACGCTCCAGGACCGCGAGCGACTCGTCCGGATCTCTCGCGACGTCCGGGGGCGGCGTCGCAGCCAGCTCCTCGACGATCTCCACATAGGCACGGACCGGCAATTGCCGTGGCCAACTCAAGCGCACCACTCCCCGAACAGCCCGCGGGGTCACCGTGGCGCCTCGTGCCGGGTCGCCGATCCGGGTGTGTCTGCGTTCATGGTCGCAGGCTATGCATTGCATGGTCCGATTCGGGTCCCCGAGTGGCGCGGTTTCGTCCGAAGTGGCCTCCATCGCCTGTCGAAGCGGCTCGCGGCCTTCTAGATTGGAGACTGCTTGCGGCCGGCGTAGCCTTCGATGTGACCGGCCACGCTCCCCTCCCCGTCCACCTTCGCGTCCGCGGCCTGAAGCACGCCGCGACTGAACGGCTCGCGAACCGCGCCATTCTCTTCGCAGCTCGACTGCTGGGTGTCGCAGCGGGAACGCACCTGAGTCAGTTCCGCGGCCGTGACGGCGGCTATCAGGACCTCAAAGCGCGGCTTGATCGCGCCGAGCTGTTGACGGCGGTCGCCTGGCGAGTAGTCGGCATCCTCCAGGCAAGACTCGGCAAGGTCCACGAACGTCGGCGGCCGCACTACTCGCCCGCCGCGCGATTCGAGATCCTCGAGATTCGCAACCTGCTGGGATGGAACCAGACCCACACCGCCAACCAGTTCCTCGTTTCCGAGAACACCATCGGCAACTGGGAGCGCGATCAGTCGCCCGCATCGCGAACCGTCGGGTCGCTTGCGAAGCCTGTCCCGCCGGTCACTCGCTTCAATGACGCCACGCGTCACCTAGTGCAGATGATGGCACGGTTCGGGTTCGGGGGCGCGCAGATGATTGCCTCGCATCTTGCCCTCGCCGGCTTCCGGATCGCGGAGAAGACCGTGCGCAACATCAAGAGAGAGAGGGTCGTGGCTCCCGCCGCGGCCCCTCCGCTCGATTCGTCAAAGCCCGGAAGTCCCGTGGTCGCGAAGTTCGTTCATCACGTCTGGATGATGGACGTGACCGAGTTCAAGACCCTCTTCGGCGCACGGACGCTCTACTTCGCCGCCGCATTCGACGCCTTCTCTCGCGTGCCGCTCGCCGGGATGACGTCCGAAGCCAAACCCAGCGGGGCCTCGATGGCCCGGCTGTTTCGCGGGACGGTTGCCAGGTTCGGCCGCCCGAGGTACGTCGTCACCGACCTCGGCGGCGAGTTCATCGCGGACGTCTTCAAGCGAGCGGTGAAGGACCTGGGCACCAGGCAGCGGTTCGCTTCAGCAGACAACATCCGAGCGACGGCGCGGCTGGAGCGGTTCTGGAAGACGCTGAAGGAGATTGCCCGTGTGCGGCTCGTGCCACCCCTAAACCTCGCCGATCTTGAAGGGCGACTTGGGCGCGCTCTTGCGTACTACGCCATCCATCGGCCTCATACGAGCCTGGGGAACCGGACGCCGCTGCAGGCATTCCTGGCCGCTGCGACGGCGGCGCCTCTCCGGAGTTTGCCCCGCGGACGCAAGGGGGAGGCCGGCCCTCCAGTGCCGCTTTGCATCGACGTCGCGGAGCCCGGCTTCCCTGAGCTTGGCCTCTTGACGCCTCTCGCGACATAGACGCTCCTTCGGGCGGCCCTGAGGTTGAACGAACGGCCGGAGGTTCGCCTTCGCCTGGCACGGACAGTCGACCGGAGCGGGGCGGGCCAGATTCGCCCCCAGACTCGGGGCACATCGGCCGCCGGGGACGCTGCCGCCGTCGCTCACACTCCCATTTCCGGGGTACCAGATACTCGCTCGGAGCCGCTTCCGGTCGACCCAGCCACTTGGACTCCTCGGCCGAGGCGAGGTGTCTGTCGTCAGCGACGGCGCTGGCTGGTCAGAACGACAAG